>CANHNG010000330.1 GCA_947461915.1 Flavobacteriaceae bacterium | reverse complement strand
TACAAATCTTCTTTTTCATTGAGGTATCGGTATTCAAAACCATGTGAAGTCATATTTGATTTTATAGCATGAATATCTTCTTTATTTTTTAATTCCAATCCCACTAAAACGGAACCAACCTCTCGACTATTTTTTTTAGCAAATTGAAAATAGGTAATATCATCATTTTCACCCAAAATAGTATTTACAAATTCTTTTAAAGCCCCAGGTCGCTGAGGAAACTGTATCATAAAATAATGTTTTAATCCTTCATAAAACAACGAACGTTCTTTTATTTCTTCCGTTCTTTCTATATCGTTGTTACTTCCGCTGACAATACAAACTACATTTTTTCCTCTAATTTTCTCCTTATAAAAATCCAATGCCGCAATAGTTAGAGCGCCTGCAGGTTCTACCACCATTGCTTCTTCATTGTATAATCGTAAAATTGTTGTACATACTTTTCCTTCGGGAACTAGGATAATGTCGTCCAAATTTTCTTTGCAAATAGAAAAAGTGATCTCACCAACCTGTTTAACTGCAGCTCCATCTACAAATTTATCGATACTTTCTAGAACTGTATTTTTATTATTAGCTATTGAAGTTTTCATAGAGGGTGCCCCTTCTGGCTCTACACCAATAATTTTAGTATTGTGATTTAATTGCTTAAAAACTGTTGATAGTCCAGCCGCTAGGCCACCACCACCAATAGGGACAAATAGATAATCAATTGGTTTTTTTGCCGATTCTAATATCTCTAAACCAACTGTTCCTTGTCCAGCAATAACTTTTAAATCATCAAAAGGATGAATAAAAATTGATTTATCTTTTTCACAAGCAGCAATTGCAGTTGAAAATGCATCATCAAAAGTATCTCCCGTTAAAATAATTTCAACATACTTTTTTCCAAATTGTTGTACCTGCTTAATTTTTTGATTCGGAGTCGTTTTCGGCATATAAATTACTCCCTTTATTTGCAATAAATTACAGGAATAGGCAACTCCTTGTGCATGATTTCCCGCACTCGCACAAACAATTCCTTGAGTTCGTTCCGCTTCTGTAAGGGAACTGATTTTATTATAGGCACCTCTAATTTTATAAGAACGAACCACTTGTAAATCTTCTCTTTTTAATAGAATAGTTGCATTAAATTCTTCAGATAAATTTATATTTTCCAATAATGGAGTCTTTTGAACAACTAACTCCAATTGCTTTTCTGCTTCTAGTATTTCTTTAAATAAATTCATTTATATATCCTTGTTCGGATTAATATTCAATTTAAGCAACAACTTTTTTCATTGAAGTCATGGCTTCTCTAAGTTCTGCTCCGCAAATTTCAATAGAATGATTTCTGATGGCGGAATTAATTTTAACTAATTCAAAATTGTCTACTGGTTTAAAGTTTTCATTGTAGTTTTTACCTATTAAATTCACATCTACTTTATCCATAAAATCAGCTAATAGAGGTTTGCATGCATGATCAAATAGATAACATCCATATTCAGCAGTATCTGAAATTACTCGATTCATTTCAAATAGTTTTTTTCTTGCTATAGTATTTGCTATAAGAGGTGCTTCGTGGAGAGATTCATAATAGGCAGATTCATTTTTAATCCCAGCGGAAATCATCGTTTCATAAGCCAATTCTACACCCGATTTTACAAAAGCAACTAATAAAGTAGCATGATCAAAATATTCTTGTTCACTAATTTCATGACTTCCAGCGGTTGTTTTTTCAAATGCTGTTTCGCCGGTTGCTGCTCTCCAAGTTAATAAATTTTTATCTCCATTAGCCCAATCTTGCATCATAGTTTTAGAAAATTCCCCTGATAAAATATCATCAATATGTTTATTAAACAAAGGTTTCATGAGGTGTTTTAATTCATCGGCTAATTTATAGGCTTCAATTTTTGCTGGATTTGAAAGTCGATCCATCATGTTGGTAATTCCTCCAATTTTCAGGGCTTCGGTAATTACTTCCCATCCATATTGCACCAATTTTGAGGCATAACCAGGTTCTATTCCTTTATCAATCATTTTATTAAAACTCAAGATTGAACCCGTTTGTAATAAGCCACATAAAATTGTTTGCTCGCCCATTAAATCCGATTTTACTTCTGCCACAAACGACGAAAGTAGTACACCAGCATGATGTCCTCCAGTTCCCACGCAATAGGCCTTAGCCAACTCAAGTCCTTGTCCATTTGGATCATTTTCTGAATGTACTGCAATAAGGGTTGGAACACCAAAACCTCTTAAATATTCTGCTCTTACTTCCGATGCAGGCGATTTTGGTGCAACCATAATAACTGTAATGTCTTTTCTTATTTGCATGCCTTCTTCAACAATATTGAACCCATGAGAATAAGACAAACAAGATCCGATTTTCATTAACGGAATTATTTTATTGATCACTCCTGTATGTTGCTTATCTGGTGATAAATTTGAAACCAAGTCAGCTCCAGGAACCATTTCCTCGAATGTTCCAACTTCAAATCCGTTTTCAACGGCATTTTTATAGGAATCTCTTTTGTCAACAATTGCACTTTCTCTCAAGGCATATGCTACATTTAATCCGCTATCTCTAAGGTTTTGACCTTGCGCTAAACCTTGTGCACCACATCCAATAATAACAATTTTTTTACCAATAAGAGATTTTACTCCATTTGCAAAAGCACTTTTTTGCATAAAATCACATTTTCCTAACTCTTGAACTTTTAATCTATGAGGAAGTGCATTAAAATAATTTTCCATTTCTATTTCTAATTTTAGTTGATGTCTTTATTACAGACGATTTTTTTTCTTTTTTGTAGCTATTCTCGCTATTTTTTTTAAACTTTTTTAAAGGCTTTTCATTTCTATCAGTAGGGTAGAAGGCTGATTTTGATTTTGAGGTCACATTTCAAAAATCATGCTTTTTAGATTTAAGAACTCATTATTAATAGGCAATTTTGTTGGATCATTTTTTTCCATGTCCAAAACTTGTTGGTGAATTCCATCACTTGATTTTATGATTGCTATTCTAG
>CANHNG010000329.1 GCA_947461915.1 Flavobacteriaceae bacterium | reverse complement strand
CTTTCTTTTTTGCCATACCATTTGTACCGATTTTTAGCAATATAATCATAAATATTATTCCTGATTCCGGTTGGAATAATCCTGAAAAGAGTCCCAAAATGGAAAAATCCGCCAAGACTTTTTGCAATTTCCAATGCGGCCTGTGATTTGTAATAATAGGCAATTCCGGGTTCATACAGAATAATACTGTCAATATTCATTGGGTTGATGCCAATGTGTTTCAGGATTTGTTGTCCCAATTCAGATTGCAATGCCACAAACCGAAACGCGTCTTTCGTATCGTGTTTGATGACAAACTGAACCGCCGAATCGCATAGATTGCAAACGCCGTCAAAGAGGATTATTTTTTTATTGGGAGGGAGGTTTAGCATGTGGTTTAATTCTTTTTCTTTAGATTGGTTTCTAAAAAAACATCAAGATTTGGGCCTTTGACTTTTGCAGTTTTAGATTTAAATCCATCTAAATAAAATACCAAAATATCATTTTCTTGAGCAGTAAATAAATATTTTCCATCTGAATCAGTTATATAAGATTCTTTTCTGTTCAAATTGGAGATAAAAACATTTGGAATTCTTTTTTTATTCTCATCATAAACTACTCCTGATATTTTTTGTTTTTGCGAATTGGTGTTTTGAATACCGTATGCAGTTTTGAATTTTTCAACTGTATTTATGTTTTTATCCTTTAAGGTAATAATCCACATTTTATATTTTCTATGTTTACTGTTTAATTGTTTTGTAGCTGTATCTTTTATTATGTCAATTTTATCAACATCTTTTGGATTGATTAAACTTTTAAATGCTAAGTCATTTCCCCAAAAAAATCGATTAATCAGTACCAAAGGATTGTCAGATTTCTTGTTTAATTGAATATATAATTCTTGGGATACTGATTTTATACTATCATCGTTTTTTGAATTTTGATTTTGTGAATGAATTTTAAAAAGATTGACAAAAAAGAGTATAAAAAGAAAAGCTTTCAAATTTTTATAAGTTAATTAATTTAGCTGTGTAAATTTAAATAAATGTATTGGAAACCAAAAATATGATGATAAAGTTACTTGTAGAGATTCCTCGTGCCTTGAAAAGACAATAAGGTGTGAATATTTTGATAAAATAGAAATTTCATTCTAAAAACCTCCCACTGTAAACTGATTACTGATCACTTTTTCTTTACAGCTTCAACCAGTTCCAAAAGATCTAAACTTACCTTGGAAGTGAACATGCCGTAATTCACGGTTGCCTTGTTTTTTTCGATGTTGTCAATGCTTCCTACCGCTTTGCCGTCAAACATGCGCACTCGGTCGCCCACTTTTAGAATCGCTTTGGGTTTTATGATGATGGGTTTTAGTTTATTTTCCTTTTTGGCAACCCTAATTTGTTCGACCTTGACTTCAATTTCCTGCCTGACTTCCTTTTTCTTTTCAACAATCGCCTTAGATTCTTTGGGAGTGGCCTTCTTGCGTTTGGAGTTTTCGATTTCGATGATTTTCAAAAATTCGCCAATCAGGTCTTTCTTATTCTTGTTGTTGAAATAGTTCTCGGCTATGGATTCAATTTTTTGGCCAATGTAAATCGTTTTCTGGTTGCTATCATACAATTCTTGGTAGCTTTCCAGTTTTTGTTTGATTTTCACGTTGATGGTTTCCATTTTTTTGCCTTCTTCCCGCGCTTTTGTTTCCTCTTCCTTGAGTATTTGCGAGGTTTTTTCCATCTTGGAGCGCTCTTTTTGGAGCGTGGCAATGGTTTTGTCAAAACGCACTTTGCCGACTTCAATTTTCTTTTTCGCCCGATTGATTAAACTGAATGGGATTCCGTTTTTTAAGGCTACTTCAAAGGTAAAGGAACTACCGGCTTGGCCCAAAACCAGTTTATACAAGGGTTCCAAGGTTTTTTCGTCGAACAACATGTTGGCATTGATGGCAAAAGGCAATTCGTTGGCTAGAATCTTTAGGTTCGAATAATGCGTGGTTATGATTCCGAAAGCTTCCCGATGATAAAATTCCTCCAAGAAAATTTCGGCCAAAGCGCCACCCAATTCAGGATCGGAACCCGTACCAAATTCATCAATTAGGAACATGGTTTTTCTGTTGCATTTCTTCAGAAAGTAGTTCATGTTTTTTAGCCGGTAACTGTAGGTACTTAAATGATTTTCAATAGACTGGTTGTCTCCAATATCCGTCAGGATTCGGTCGAACAAAAAGGTTTCGCTGCGTTCGTGAACGGGAATCAACATACCGGATTGCAACATCAATTGCAGCAGTCCAACAGTCTTCAAAGAGATCGTTTTTCCTCCGGCATTGGGCCCAGAAATAACGATGATTCGGGTTTCCTGATTCAGTTCAAAAGTTTGGGGATGCGTGATTTCGTTTTTCTGCTTGTTGTTCAAGTACAAAATAGGGTGGAAGGCATCTCGGAAATACAATCTTCTATTTTCTGTTATCGTCGGTAAAATTGCATTGATTCGGTTGGCATATTTCGCTTTGGCGGCTACCACATCAATGTCACTCAGAAAATCCTGGTATTGGATGAGCAATGGCAAAAACGGCCGAATTTGGTTGGACAATTGCTTGAGGATTCGGGTGATTTCCTCTTTTTCCTCATACTCTAAATTGCTCAGTTCACGGGAATATTTCAGGGTCATTTCGGGTTCGATATAGGCGATGCTTCCCGTCTTGGAACTGCCCAGAATAGAACCTTTCACCTTGCGGCGGTACATGGCTAAAACTGCCAAAACCCTCCGGTTTTGTACAAAACTTTCCCTGATGTCGTCTAGATAACCTAGGGAATTGTATTGGGTCAGAGCCACACCAAAACTCTGGTTCACTTTGCCGCGAACGGTGTTCATTTCTCTTCTAATATTCAATAAATCGGGCGAGGCGTTGTCTTTGATCTCTCCGTATTTATCGACCACGGCATCGATCAGGCGGATGAGTTCCTTGGTGATTTGCACTTCGGAAGCCTTTGCATTCAAATAAGGGTAATAATCCTCAAACTTCTTCAGATAATTCAAAAGAAAAT
>CANHNG010000328.1 GCA_947461915.1 Flavobacteriaceae bacterium | reverse complement strand
TTCTAAAATATTCTATTATGAAAAAAATAATTTTTGCATTGACTTTTTTTATTGCTCCGCTTATTATTGAGGCACAAGTAAAAACCCCTCAGCAAAGTCCGAAGTCGACATTGACCCAAATGGTTGGTTTAACCGAAGTGGAGATTAATTATTCGAGGCCAAGTACTAAGGGAAGGCCTATTTTTGGGGATTTGGTGCCTTTTGGAAAATTGTGGAGAACAGGTGCCAACGACAATACAACCCTATCCTTCAGTGATGATGTTGTTATCGATGGCAAAATATTGACTAAAGGGAAATATGCTTTATATGCTATTCCTAAAGCCGATAATTGGGAAATTATCTTTTATTCCAAAACGGATAATTGGGGTAATCCGGAAGTTTGGGATGAAACCAAAGTGGCATTGAGAACAAACGCAACACCTGAAACATTAGATAGAAATGTGGAAAGTTTTACCATTGGTATTAACAATCTAGATTATAATTTTGCTCATTTAGAATTGTCTTGGGAAAAAACAATTGTTGCCCTCAAGTTTGAAGTCCCAACTCAGAAAAAGGCTATGGCGAGCATTGAAAAAGCATTGGCAGGACCCTCTGCAGGAGATTACTTTTCATCCGCAAAATATTTATTTGACTCCAATGGCGATGTGGCAAAATCCCTAATTTATGTTAACAAAGCGTTGGATATGAAGCAAGAAAAACCATTTCATTATTATCGTTTGAAATCCTTGATTCAGTCGAAACTAGGTGATAAAAAGGGCGCTATCGAAACGGCCAAACTTTCCCTTGCCGCTGCTGAAATCGCCAAAAACCAAGACTATATAAAAATGAACAAAGAAAGCATAGAAGAATGGAGTAAAAAATAAATGCTTTGTATTTGCAACATGAATCCCGTCCTGATTATTTCGAGACGGGATTTTTTTTATTGGTCTTGCCTTTTTTTATCGAAAAGGGTAGCCTGTAATAACACTGACAAAACAATGGTAAGTAAAGCCCCGATGAAGTTGAGCCATAAATAGCCCAGCTTTTCTTCGCCACTTTCAAATATGAAAATGGCATAATAATAAATGATGAAAATAGTGATTTGGCTAATGGCTGCACTGAAAAAAATGGCTTTTGCCTGTACTCTTTTTACATAGAAACCTACCATAAAAATGCCCAAAACGGTTCCGTAGAAAATGGAACCCACGATATTGACCAATTGGATTAAATTCTCAAACAATGTTCCTATGCTGGCAAATAAAATAGCAACAATTCCCCAAAACAAGGTAAAAAATTTGGTTGCATTCACATAATGCCTTTCTGATTTTTCTTCCTTTAGATTACGTTTATAAATATCGATTGCAGTTGTCGATGCCAGTGCGTTAAGTCCCGAAGCGGTCGAAGACATCGCAGCCGATATAATTACGGCAAGCAACAATCCAATTAATCCTTTAGGCAAATAATGCAGTATGAAGTGAAAAAAAACGTAATCCTTGTCATTCGTTTCACTGTTACTGTCCGCCTTGAGAATAATTTCCTTGGCTCTATCTCTCAAATCTTTTTCTTTACTGGATAATCCAATCAACTCTTTTCGAAGGATGGGATTGTCGTAATCCTGGTTGAGTTGGTCGATATATAATAAGTTGATTACTTTCTTGTCCTCGGATAGTGCGTCCAGTGTTTTTTCTAAAACGTGGTATTCATTTTTGTATTGGGATTTTTCAATTAATGCTTTGTTATTGGGATTAAAATTCAAAGGTACCGGATTGAATTGAAAAAACACAAAAACCATGACTCCGGTAAGTAAAATAAAGAATTGCATAGGTACTTTTAAGAGCCCGTTCATTATTAATCCCATTTGGCTTTCCTTGACTGATTTCCCTGATAAATAGCGTCCTACCTGGGATTGGTCGGTGCCAAAATAAGCCAAAGCCAAGAAAAAACCTCCCGTGATACCACTCCAAAAAGTATATTTCTCTTCTGGGTTAAACGAAAAATCAACGATATTCATTTTGTCATTGGCTCCTGCAATATGCAACGCACTCGAAAAAGTCATATCGTTGGGTAAATAATACAAAATGAGTAAAAAAGTGATGAACATCCCCGACATGATAACAAACATTTGTTGTCTTTGGGTTACGTTTACCGCCTTTGTACCGCCCGAAAACGTGTAGATTATTACGAGAACCCCTATGATGATGTTCATTAAAGTTAGGTTCCAGCCCAATAGTGCTGACAAAATGATTGAGGGTGCATAAATCGTAAGTCCAGTTCCCAAACCTCTTTGCACCAAGAAAAGTATAGCCGCTAAGGAACGAGTTCTTAAATCAAAGCGTTTTTCAAGATATTCATAAGCAGTAAAAATTTTGTATTTATGATATATGGGGATAAAAGTGACACAAATAACCACCATCGCAATGGGTAAACCAAAATAGAATTGCAAAAAACCCATTCCGTCATGATAGGCCTGTCCCGGGGTCGAAAGAAAGGTAATCGCACTGGCCTGTGTAGCCATAACCGAAAGTCCCACAGTATGCCATGGTGTTTCGTTGTTTCCCAAAATATAATCCTCTACGTTCTTGCTTCCCTTCGTTTTCCAAACTCCATAAATTACTATAAAGAGTAAAGTAACAACAAGAACAATCCAATCGAATAACTGCATAGTTTAGGAATATAATTTCATTAAAAAATAAAATATCAAAATATAGATTGCATTTGCCACGAGAACCCAAGTGTAGCTTTTTTTCCAAGTTTTAACTTTTTTGGTTTCCATAATTTGACTTTTTAAAGTTTTGTTTTTTCAGCGGTAATAGTTACTGGATTATTTAAAGAAATCATATTGGCCAATAATTTATAGGCACCTGAAACGCCTTCCGGCAATTCCCTAAATAAGCTAAGGGCTGTATAAACATAATAACCCTTTCCATAAGTGGCCACTAATAATGCTCCATTTTTAGGCGTTTCCCCTTTGTCGTTTGACGATAAAATAGGAGTGAAGGCTTTGTCAAATTCGTCCGGATAATACAATCCTTGCTCCTGTTTCCATCCTTCAAAATCTTTCGAAGTA
>CANHNG010000327.1 GCA_947461915.1 Flavobacteriaceae bacterium | reverse complement strand
TAAACAACTTCGTTGGTTCCCACAGGAAAATCTTCGGTTTTAACAACGATTCTATCCCTCGCCGAAACAACGATTTCTTTTGTGGTTGCTCTTTCCTTGTCCCAATAACCGTCTTGTTGCGCAAAAATAAATTCGAACGAAAGACTGATTAACAGCAAAAGAAATATTTTTTTCCTATTCATTTTGTTAGCTAATAATTTAAAGATTTAAATTAATAATTATTGACAAGCAAATCCGAAATGAAAAAAATCATGCACAACGCTAGTAGTATTGAAAGCGCAAAAGTACTTAACGCTAATTTTTTTAATTCAGCATCTAAAGCTCTTGGCTCTTGGTTTTTATAAACGGTAATTAAATGTTTGGTTAAAGGAATATAGGCCAATAAAAACAGGTATTGATCAAAGTGAAATTCATCTATAATCGCAAAAATTAGTACCAATGCCATGGCCGAAACAACTAGAAAGTAATGGTATTTTTTGGCTTTAGCACCTCCCATTTTCACCACCATTGTATTTTTTTTTGACTTCCTGTCCGATGCTTCATCTCTCATATTGTTAAGATTCAAAACTCCGACACTTAATAATCCAATGGCTGTGGCAGGCAAAAACAAGTCAAAACTTAATTGTTTCGAATATAAAAAATTTACGCCCAATGTGCTCACCAGTCCAAAAAAAACAAACACGAATAAGTCGCCATAACCTCGATACCCATAAGCCGTATTTCCAACAGTATATCGAATTGCCGAGGCAATGGCTAAAACTCCCAACACCAAGTAAAACAAGGAATATCCTATATTGGTGTCCCTAAAAGCATAATAAATTAATAGAACTGCTGAAATTAATGTCAAAGAAGCTGTCAAAACAATGGCGCGTTTCATGGCTTCGGGGGAAATCGCACCACTTTGAATAGCGCGTTTAGGCCCCACTCTATCCTCATTGTCAGTTCCTTTCATTCCGTCACCGTAATCGTTGGCGAAATTAGACAGTATTTGCAACCCAAGAGTCGTTAATAATGCCAATCCAAATATTCTCCAATTGAAAACCTCTGTTGGCGTAAGGATTTTATTTGTTGGATGAGCCAACGCGTACATACTTCCCACTATTATTCCCGAAACCGATAAGGGCAAGGTTCTTAATCGAGCGGCTTGTATCCAATGTTTCATAACATTTTTTGTTTAAAGTTAAAAGTTTAAGGTTTAAAGTTAGTGGGTTGAACAACCTTAAACCTTAAACTTTTAAACCCTTCTAGGGTAACCATTTTTTATCGAAATTTGGTTTTCGTTTTTCAAGGAATGCATTTCTACCTTCTTTTGCTTCTTCGGTCATGTAAGCCAATCGAGTGGCTTCACCGGCAAAAACCTGCTGACCCACCATTCCGTCGTCGGTAAGATTCATGGCGAATTTCAGCATTTTGATAGATGTTGGCGATTTTTGTAAAATTTCTTGCGCCCACTCATAAGCGGCATCTTCTAACTCGGCATGCGGAATAACGGCGTTAACCATCCCCATATCCATAGCATCTTGCGCGGAATAATTACGACCCAAGAAGAAAATCTCACGCGCTTTTTTCTGCCCCACCATTTTAGCTAAATAAGCCGAGCCATAACCACCGTCAAAACTAGTTACATCGGCATCAGTTTGTTTAAAAATAGCATGTTCTTTGCTTGCCAAAGTCAAATCGCAAACTACATGCAAACTATGCCCTCCACCAACGGCCCAACCTGGGACTACGGCAATGACTACTTTTGGCATGAATCGGATTAAACGTTGCACCTCAAGAATATTCAATCGATGCTGCCCGTCTTCACCCACATAACCTTGGTGTCCCCGGGCGTTTTGATCGCCTCCAGAACAGAAGGAATAAATCCCGTCTTTGCTCGAAGGCCCTTCTGCCGAAAGTAAAACTACTCCTATAGAGGTGTCTTCTTGGGCGTCATAAAAAGCTTGGTATAATTCGGATGTGGTTTTAGGGCGAAAAGCATTGCGAACTTCCGGTCTGTTGAATGCTATTCTGGCCACGCCATTGCATTTTTTATAGGTTATATCATCGTATTCCTTGACGGTTATCCAATCCATGGTATGCTGTTTAAAATTATTTTAGTGTAAAAATAAACCATTTTTTACATTTTTCGGAAGAAGCCAAAAGTATTATTTTTCATGGTCCAACTTTAATAAAAAAAGAGGAAAGTTTTTCGCCTTCCTCTTTTATATTCTTATCAAACAAACTGGAATTACTCTTTAACCAAATAAATCCCGTCTTCTTTTATTTCGATTAATTTCTCTTTATATAAAGCTCCGATGGCTTTCTTAAATGTTTTCTTGCTCATTTTCAAAACCGTTTTGATGTCTTCAGGATGTGAATTATCCGTTAATCGCAAGAAACCTCGGCTTGCCCTAAGTTCATCAAGAATTTTATCCGCATTGGGTTCAATACTTTGATAACCTTGAATTTGTAACGAAACATCAATTTTATTATCGGGACGAATCGTTTTGATGTAACCCCGCATTCTATCCCCCGTTCGAATCGCATCATCATAAACCTCATCTTTATACAACAATCCTTTGTGCTGTTCGTTGATGATGACATTAATACCAATTTCGGTGATGTGCGAAACGATCAAATCCACTTCTTCCCCTTTTTCAACCGTTAAATTGTCATTTTTCAAAAACTGGTTGGTTTTACTCGATGCCACCAAACGTTTTGTTTTTTCATCCATATAAAGATACACCAAGTAGCGTTTGCCTTTTTCCATAGGTCTCGCTTGTTCCTTGAACGGAACTAGAATGTCTTTCTCCATTCCCCAGTCCATAAAAGCTCCTATCTGGTTGATATAATTCACCCTCAAAAGCGCAAATTCATTTAATAAAACATAAGGTTCCAAAGTTGTGGCAACTGGTCGTTCTTCATGATCCAAATAAACAAAAACAATAACCTCCTCGCCAATTTCAAATTCGTTTGGAACATATTTATTGGGCAAAAGAATATCTTGAATTCCCTCTGGATCCTCTGTTGGATTCCCCAGAAACAAACCCACCTTGGTGTCGCG
>CANHNG010000326.1 GCA_947461915.1 Flavobacteriaceae bacterium | reverse complement strand
TAGACAAGCCGGTGCAACCGGAATTGTTACTGCATTACACCATATTAAAAATGGACAGGTATGGGAAGTGGATGAAATCATGAAAAGAAAAAATGAAGTGGAAGCTGCGGGATTGACTTTTTCTGTTGTAGAAAGTATTCCAGTGCACGAGGACATCAAAAAACAATCGGGTGATTATTTGAAATATATAGAAAACTACAAGCAAAGTATAAAAAACTTGGCGACTTGTGGGATTAATATTGTTTGTTATAATTTCATGCCTGTTTTAGATTGGTCTAGAACGGATTTGTCTTATGAAATGCCAGACGGTTCTAAAGCCTTGCGTTTTGATATCAATGAATTCGCTGCTTTTGAATTGTTTATTCTAAAAAGACCTGGAGCAGAAACTACCTATTCAGAAGCGCAAAAAGCGAAAGCAAAAGTCACTTTTGAAAAGTTAACCAATGCCGATAAAGTAAAATTGCAACAAAATATTATTGCCGGTTTGCCCGGTGCAGAAGAATCATATACCGTAGAAGATTTCTTAAAGGTACTTCAAGGATATGATGGAATTGATGCCAATAGATTGAAAGAAAATTTATATTATTTCTTGCGTGAAATTATTCCTGTTGCCGAAAGCGCAGGCGTTTTAATGGCAATTCACCCTGATGACCCTCCTTATCCAATTTTAGGATTGCCAAGAGTAGTTTCTACAGAAGCTGATTTGATACAATTGTTAAATGCAATCGATTCACCTTCAAACGGATTTACCATGTGTACGGGTTCTTATGGCGTTATTGCCGAGAATGATTTGCCAGGAATTGTAGATCGTCATGGGGATAAAATGAATTTTATTCACTTGAGAAGTACACAACGTGATGCCGAAGGAAATTTCTATGAAGCCAATCATTTAGAAGGCGATGTGGATATGTATGAAGTAGTAAAATCGATTCTTAAAAAACAAAAAGAAACAAAAAGAATTATCCCAATGCGCCCCGATCACGGCCACCAAATGTTGGATGATTTGAATAAAAAAACAAATCCAGGATATTCAGGAATTGGTCGTTTACGCGGCCTTGCAGAATTAAGAGGTTTGGAGATGGGAATAGAAAAAAGTTTATTCTAATATAAAAGATGACTGAAAATATATTTATTACGGATGACTTTTTGCTACATAGTGAAGCCGCAAGAACGCTTTATCACGATTATGCAAAAGCGCAACCTATTTTTGATTACCACTGCCATTTGTCTCCAAAAGACATAGCCGAAGACCGCCAGTTTGATAATTTGGCCCAGATTTGGATTGATGGGGATCATTATAAATACAGAGCGATGCGCGCCAATGGGGTGGATGAAAAATTCATTACAGGAGATGCCAGCGATTATGAAAAATTTTCCAAATGGGCAGAAACGGTTCCTTATGCCCTAAGGAACCCGCTGTACCATTGGACTCATTTGGAATTGAAGAATTATTTTGGCATCACTACTTTATTAGATTCCGATTCTGCGGAAGTAATTTACAACCAATGTTCTGATTTATTGAAAAAACCAGAATACAGCGTGCGGAATTTGCTTCGTAAAATGAATGTTGCAGTGGTAGGAACCACAGATGATCCAACGGATGATTTGCGCTTCCACAAACAATTACAAGACGATAAATTTGAAATTAAAGTTTTGCCTTCCTTTCGACCAGACAAAGCTACGGAAATGGAAAAGGGTCAAGCGTTTGTAGATTGGATTCAGAAATTAGAAAAAACGGTGGGGCATCCCATTACTGATTTTTCCACTTTAATTCAATCCCTACAAAAACGACACGATTTTTTCCATGAAATGGGTTGCCGAATTTCCGATCACGGACATGCAAATTTCTATGGAGAAGACTATACAGAAAGTGAAGTAAACAACATTTTTGCTAAAGCAATGAAGGGCGAATCAGTTTCTGTTTTGGAAATTAATAAGTATAAATCAGCGGTATTATTTGAATTGGCTTTAATGAACAAGAAAAAATCTTGGGCTCAGCAATTTCATGTTGGCGCCATCCGAAATAACAACGCAAAAATGCTACGCGATATTGGTCCCGATCAAGGATTTGATTCTCTTGGCGATTTGAACATGGCTGAAAACATGAGCAAGTTCTTCGGAAGATTAAGCCAATGCGATGGGTTGACCAATACTATAGTGTACAATTTGAACCCTCGCGATAGTGAAATGTTTGCTTCGATGGCGGCTAATTTTAACGATGGAAAAGTGGCTGGAAAGATGCAATATGGAGCGGCTTGGTGGTTTTTGGATCAAAAAGACGGCATGGAAAAACAACTAGACGTGCTTTCTAACTTTGGTTTATTGAGCCGATTTGTTGGAATGGTAACGGATTCCAGAAGTTTCCTTTCCTTTCCACGACACGAGTATTTTAGACGTATCTTGTGCAATGTTCTGGGAGAAGAAATTCAAAAAGGAGAATTGCCCAATGATATGAAACTTATTGGAAACATGGTAGAAGCCATTTGCTATAAAAACGCAAAAGCCTACTTTGACATTAATAAACTATAAATTTAACCCGAATTAAATGGAGAAATAATTCGTTTAAATTCAAAATTGACTTAACCTAAAAACCAACCCATGAACAAAACAAAACAATCAATTGGAAATTACCGCTGGACCATCTGCGGTTTACTTTTTTTCGCAACCACGGTTAATTATTTGGATAGACAAGTGCTAAGTCTTTTGGCACCGAGTTTGTCGGAAGAATTCGGATGGTCAAATAGTGATTATGCTAATATCACCGCAGTATTTCAGTTTATATACGCCATTTCTATGCTTTTTGCAGGAAGAATAATTGATAAATTAGGTACTAAAAAAGGATATGTTCTTGCAATAGTTGTTTGGTCTTTAGGGGCTATTATGCACGCCTATTCTTTGCCTGTTGGTACTGCATTCTCTACCTTTATGGTTTGGATTGGAGTTGGCGCAGTCCCAATTTCTATTGCTGGTTTTATGTTGTCTCGGGCTGTTTTGGGTTTTGGAGAATCTGGAAACTTCCCCGCGGCTATAAAGGCTGTGGCGGAATATTTCCCAAAAAAAGAGCGTTCTCTAG
>CANHNG010000325.1 GCA_947461915.1 Flavobacteriaceae bacterium | reverse complement strand
GTTAATTCTTGCACTGAGATAACCGTGGAGGGCACGAACGTAAAAGCCATCCGAGAAATTGACGGCGGGAGAGAAACCATTTCAACCACTTTGCCCATAATTATTGGCGCACAAAAAGGATTGGTGGAAGAAAAAGATTTACGCATCCCCAACATGAGAGGAATCATGACGGCCAGAACAAAAACGCTAACTGTCCTAGAAGCTGTTGCTGCTTCGGTGAACACCAAAGCCATAAAATTCGAAAAACCAACTCCAAAATCAGCCGTTAAATTAGTTGCCGCGGATAATTTGGACGAACTTATTCATTTATTACACAACGAAGCAAAAGTTATTTAAGATTTTAGATTGCTGATTTTAGATTGTTAACCGCAGTGAAAATCACAACTAAATCATAATTTATAACACAATATTAATCTAGCTTTTAGTTTCCAGAACCTGAAATCTGCAATCTAAAATCTGCAATCTAAAATCATTATGTCTATCTTACTATACGCAGAATATGCAGAGGGAAAATTCAGGAAAGTCGCATTCGAATTGGCTTCCTATGCCAAAAAAGTAGCCGATTCCTTGGGGACTACCGTTACGGCAGTAACCGTAAATGCAGGAGATGTTTCGGAATTATCAAAATATGGCGTCGATAAGGTTTTAAAAGTAACCAACGAAACGTTAGCTGGTTTTTCTGCAAAAGCATATGCCGATGTCATTCAACAAGCGGCACAAAAAGAAAATGCCAAACTAATTTTGCTTTCTTCCACTACTGACAGCATTTATCTTGCCCCTCTTGTCGCTGTTTCGCTAGAAGCCGGATTTGTATCTAATGTGGTGGGATTGCCTTTGAATACAGCGCCGTTTCAAGTAAAAAGAACTGCTTTTTCGAACAAAGCTTTTAATACCACCGAAATAGAAACCGACATAAAGATTCTTGGCCTTGCTAAAAACTCTTATGGGATTTTCGAAAATTCATCGACATTGACCCAGGAAGATTTCAATCCAACTCTTGAAGAAAGTGATTTCAATGTAAAAATAGAGTCCGTAGAAAAAGTTACCGGAAAAGTTTCTTTGGCGGATGCCGAAATCGTAGTTTCCGGAGGCCGTGGCTTAAAAGGCCCTGAAAATTGGGGATTGATTGAAGAGTTGGCCGAGGTTCTTGGTGCTGCCACTGCCTGTTCAAAACCCGTATCCGATTTAGACTGGAGACCTCATGGAGAACACGTGGGACAAACAGGAAAACCTGTTGCTGCCAATTTGTATATTGCCATAGGCATTTCGGGAGCGATTCAACACATTGCCGGAATCAACGCCTCAAAAGTAAAAGTGGTCATCAATACCGATCCAGAAGCTCCATTTTTTAAGGTCGCCGATTATGGAATCGTAGGAGATGCTTTTGATGTTGTGCCTCGATTAATCGAAAAATTGAAAGTATTTAAATCGTCCCATTCTTAATTTTAGAATTCTGACCAAAAATAGTGTTGCCTTCAAACAAGATAATTGTACCTTTGCTTAAGGCCGCTTTTTTGTTTCGCGTTTTTTGATTAAAATTGCATTTTATTTTTTCATAAAATAATAAATCATAAAAAGGCACTGGGTGCTTTTCAATTCTTCAACCATGAGCTTAGTTAAATTATCCATCAAAGGAATATCCTACAGTCAAACCCAAAACGGAGCGTATGCCCTGATTTTGAATGAGGTTGACGGCGATAGAAAATTGCCTATCGTCATAGGTGCTTTTGAAGCTCAATCTATAGCGATTGCCTTAGAAAAAGAAATAAAACCGCCGCGTCCCTTGACGCATGATTTATTCAAGAATTTTGCGGATCGTTTTGACATTGTGGTAAAACAGGTCATTATCCATAAGTTAGTCGATGGTGTTTTTTATTCAAGCATTATTTGCGAAAGAGATAAAATCGAGGAAATAATAGATGCCAGAACCTCTGATGCCATTGCATTGGCATTGCGGTTTAATGCACCTATTTTTACTTATAAAAATATCCTAGACAAAGCTGGAATCTATTTGAAAAACAATTCATTGGAAGCCGACAAGGAATCACAAGAAATTGATGATATCCTTTCGAATCCCCAAACTTTTAGCGGTCAGGAAGAAAGCAATCAGTCCGGAAAAATCTACTCAAAACATAGCCTTCAGGAATTAAACGAATTACTGGATGAAGCCGTTTTACATGAAGATTATGAAAAAGCCGCCAAAATTAGAGATGAGATTTCAAAAAGATAATTTTTGGTGTGGGGTTTGGGGTTTTAGGTTTGGGGTAAAACAGAATTGATGAGAAATTTCAAGGAATTAGAAGTGTGGAAAGAGTCGAGAGTTCTTACAAAAGACATCTATTTATTGACAAATTTTTTGCCTCAAGATGAAAAATTTGGATTAATTTCTCAAATTAGAAGATGCGTTATTTCAATTGCATCAAATATTGCCGAAGGAGCCGCGAAAGATTCCCAAAAAGATTTTTTAAGATATCTACAAATAAGTCTAGGCTCAAGTTTTGAATTGGAAAGCCACCTAATTCTTTGTGTAGATTTAGAATTGATAAGTAAAACCCAAATGGAAAATCATCTTGAAAACATCGAAAGAATACAAAAAAGAATTTCTTCTTTAATAAAATACGTAAAGACTCAAATTTAACCTCAACACAAGACCCAAGACCCAAGACCTAAAAACCTAAAAATGAAACAATACCTAGATTTAGTTAAACACGTTTTAGAAAGCGGAAATCAAAAAGGAGATCGAACTGGAACAGGAACAAAGAGTGTGTTTGGCTACCAAATGCGATTTGATTTGGCAGAAGGTTTTCCAATGGTGACAACCAAAAAATTACACCTTAAATCAATCATATACGAATTGCTTTGGTTCTTGAAAGGCGACACCAATATTAAATACCTTCAAGAAAACGGCGTAAAAATCTGGGATGCCTGGGCGGATGAAAATGGGAATTTAGGTCCTGTTTACGGACATCAATGGCGCAACTGGAATAGTGAGGAAATAGACCAAATCACTGAGCTTATCAACGAACTAAAAACCAACCCAAACAGCCGCAGAATGTTGGTTTCGGCTTGGAATCCAAGT
>CANHNG010000324.1 GCA_947461915.1 Flavobacteriaceae bacterium | reverse complement strand
CGGATATTTCAAAGCAAGGTTATTAATTTCTGCTGGATCTCCGTCCATATCATACAATTCCCAGGCGTTTTCATCTGTTGGGGAGAATTTTTTCTGTTTTCGTGTTTTGGATACCAACTTCCATTTCCCCATTCGGATGGCTCGGTTACCTTCGTGCTCCCAAAAAATAAATTCTCGAGGTATAGCTTTATTGGTAAATGCTGGCACTAGACTCTTTCCCTCAAGAGGATGGATAGCGTTTCCATTGAAATTGGTAGGATAATTGAGTCCTGCAATTTCAACACAAGTCGCCATTATATCGATAAGATGTCCAGGTTGTGTACGTAATTTACCTTTGGCTTTAATACCTTCTGGCCAATGTACAATAAGTGGAGTAGCAATTCCTCCTTCGTGTACAAAATGTTTATACAAACGAAATGGTGTGCTACTTACATTTGCCCATTCTTCACCATATGCAGTCCAAGTGTTGGCTGGTCCTGGCATAACTCCTTTTCCACTCCTGATGAATTCTCCATCACGAGTATAAGTAGGTATTTTACCAAGAAATATAGAATCTTTGGCAAAAGGTTTTCCTTTTTTCTGTTCGTCTGTAATTGGAATTTCGGTTTCGTTAGAATTTAAAGTTTCAGCACAACCTCCGTTATCGTGCATATAAAAAATCACTGTGTTTTCTAATTCCCCTTTTTTTTCTAATGTTGAAATAATTTTACCAATACCTTGATCCATAATATCGACCATAGCTGCATACACTTCCATTCGGCGTACTTGCCACTCCTTCATAGGTTCATTTTTCCATTCAGGAATATCAACTCCACGCTCAGTCAAAATGGCTTTGTTGCTTATGATTCCGAGTTTTTTTAGTTTCTCAAAACGTTGCTTTCTGGTTTCATCCCAACCTTTATCATAAACTCCTTTGTATTTTTGAATTTCATTTTCAGGAGCCTGCAACGGCCAATGAGCTGCAGTATAGGCAATGTAAAAGAAAAATGGTTTTTCTTTTGGATTTTCATCGATAAACCGCACCACATTATCAGTAATCGCATGAGTCAAATAAAAATCTTTTCCTGGTGCAATAAAAGTATTGTCCTGCATCAATGTCCCGGGATCGTAGAAGCTCCCTGAACCTATTAACATACCAAAAAACCGATCAAATCCCCGTTGCAAAGGCCAGTTAGACCTATCGTTAGGAATCGATTTTTCTTTATTCAAATGCCATTTACCTGACATATAAGTTGCATATCCTGCTTGCTTGAAAACCTCGGCCATGGTTACAGCATTTTTACTCAAATCATCAACATAGCCTGCTTCATCATAATTGTAATTAGAAAGAAATCCCATACCAGCTTGATGCGGATACAAACCCGTCATCAAGGATGCTCGTGAAGGACTGCAACGTGACGTATTATAAAAATGGGTGAAGCTGATTCCATTGGCGGCCAACTTGTCGATATTGGGTGTTTTTATTTCAGATCCAAAACAACCAATATCCGAAAAACCCATATCATCGGTAAGAATGACAATTACATTGGGTTTTTTAGTATTCGCCTTCTTTGGCTGTGAAAATGCAATTCCAGTAACCAAACACATCAGCACCAGAAACAATCTTTTATCACATCGTTTGCTTCTCATATTTTAGCAATTAGAATCAATTTAGTATTCAATTTTTTATTTTTTCAACATCCAATCAGGCCCCACTTCATTGGGAGTCAATGGATGGCGTATTGGAGAAACACCTCCAAATTCTTCGGCGCCAATATCTATTTTACTATCTCTTTCAACACCCAGAAAGTCATCCTTTAATTCGGAAACCACACCGCTGTTGATGGCAGGACTTTTAGATAACAATCGGTACAAACCGTCTTTTCCTAATTTCAATTTGGGATCAACATTTTTTATTCCTGCAGGCAATGAAACATTGCAAACTTGTGACCCGAAAGCCAAGTTACCTTCAAAAAAGTTAGGCTTGAATTTAAATGCATCCAAAGGGGGGGTAGTATCTAGAACTTCAATATTAATTGCATTTCCTTTGCAGTTGTACACCAAATTGTTGACAAACCGGTTGTTTTCAGGAAACAAGACCATTTGTAAACTTGGCCATTGGTTTTTATAATTAAAACCTATATTTATTCCGTTTTCACCACAATTGACAAAGGTATTTTGAGCAAAATAACACTCTTGAACCTGAAGGTATTTGGGTAAATTTTTCTTCTTGGCTGCAAAATTTCCGGTTAAACTTTTTTCATAATACTCACCAGCAATTAATCGCAATCCATCTTCAGTAACATCTGAAACATAATTATTGATTACTCTTTGATAAGGACCAGCAACTCGAATTCCTGAAGTGCCAGTTTCTCCTTTTCCAAAAATAAAATTCCCTTCGAAGGTGTTGTACTTCCCTCTACGTCCCACTAATCCTCCTCTTGAAGCAATCACTGTGTTGTAACGAACGATATTATGATTCGATTTTAAGGAAACAATTTCTGTTCCTTCTCCGTGTGCATGATCAAAAAGATTGTATTCTACCGTAAAGAAAGCTCCATCATCGCCGGGTTGATCTGCATGTCCATAACCAAATATTCTTAATATTTCCCGTCCATTGGCTTTAGCCACATAAGGAATGTCTTTAATATAACATCTATCTACTTGATTGTACCGCGAGTTTTCTTCGTCGTTTTGCACAACGGGCTGCTTGTTGTTTTTACCGGTGAAATAGCAATGATCCATTCTATTGTGGCTTCCTTTAAAAAGCACCCAAAAATATTCCGTACTAAAATCGGAAGGGTTATAATCAATGATGGCTGAATTGGTCAGTCTGCAATTGTCCGAATTAAATGTGACTACGGCTGCATCCTTTTTGGTAATGGCTCCCTTCTGAAACAAAAGTCCATCAACAACAAGATTGGGTTTTGAAAAAACAAGTCGGGAATTTCCGTTCAGAATTACTTTCCCTGAAGTTTGGGCACGCAATGTTATGGGTGCTGCAGCGCTGGAATTGGACTTAAAATCAATGACCACATCGGTCCAAACTCCATCTTTCATTACAATAACATTTCCCAGACTTGCCGAAGCTATTGCCAAGTT
>CANHNG010000323.1 GCA_947461915.1 Flavobacteriaceae bacterium | reverse complement strand
TACGCATGAAGTAGATATTATCATCAAGAAAAATAATTATCTCGAGATGATAGAATGTAAGTTTCACCCAAGAAGCGAAAGTAATTCAGATGTGAAAGTACCAATGTATATATTATCCAGATTTAATGATTTAAAAGATAGAAATCATCCTATTTTTTCCAAAAGTGATAAAATTTCAAGCTGTTGGATTACAACTAATAATCGGTTTACGTCAGATGCGTTGGCTTTTGCCAATTGTTCTGGGCTCAAATTATTGAGTTGGGATTATCCGACAAATTTTAGTTTAAGAAAAATAATTGATGAAAAACAATTGTACCCAATTACTTGTTTAACAACTTTAACCATAGCAGAAAAAGACAAACTGATGGTGTTAGATATCATTTTGGCTAGAGAAATTATTGATAAATTAGAAATTCTTGAAAAAATAGATCTTAGTCCAATCAGAATAAAAAATGTGATTAGAGAGGCTTCGGAACTATGTAAATATTTATGATATGAAAATTAAATTTCTTGGAGGCGCAGGAACAGTAACAGGTTCAAAAACATTAATCGAAAGCAACGGAATTAGAATCCTAATTGATTGTGGCCAATTTCAAGGGTTAAAACCTTTGCGGGAACTTAATTGGGAACCACTTCCAATTTTGCCTAATACGATTGATTTTGTTTTGTTGACTCATGGCCATTTAGATCATTGCGGTTGGTTGCCTAGACTTGTCAATCAAGGTTTTGAAGGGAAAATATATTGCACAAGCCCAACAGCTAGTGTCTCTAAATTAATTCTATTAGACAGCGCCAAAATTCAGGAAGAAGAGGCCAATAAAGCAAATAAAGAACATTTTTCCAAACACGAAAAAGCAGAACCTCTGTATAATGTTGAACAATCTAAAGCCGTTTTCCCTTTATTCAGAGTGATAAATGCTGATCAAGAAGTACAACTTGATGCAGAAATATTAGCTGTTTTTAGAAATGCAGGACACATTATTGGTGCTTGTTCTATCGAGCTAAAATTAGAAGGCAAAACACTCGTTTTTTCTGGCGATATTGGTCGGGATGATGATGTGCTGATGTTTCCCCCGGAAAAACCCAAGGAAGCAGATTATATTTTTCTTGAAAGTACTTATGGCAACCGAATTCATCCCGATGACGACGTCAAATTACTGTTAGAAACTTACATCAACAATACGTATCAAAATAATGGGACAGTTATTATTCCGAGTTTCGCAGTGGAACGAGCCCAAACCATTATGTATTTGATTTGGAAGTTAAAGGAGGAAGATAGAATTCCAAATATACCTTACATTATTGATACTCCAATGGGAATAAGTGTTTTGGATGTTTTTACAAACAATAAAAATTGGCACAAATTGTCGGAAGAGGAATGTGTTCAAATGTGTAAAATTTTCACGATGAATTCAGATTATCAAGAAACTATAAACACCATTTATAATAAACAACCAAAAGTTGTTATTGCCGCCAGCGGAATGATTACCGGCGGGAGGGTTTTGAGTTATTTGGAAGAATATATCGGATTACCTGAAACAACTATAATTATTGTTGGCTACCAAGGTGAAGGAACGCGTGGTAGAAAACTATTAGAAGGAGCAACAGAAATAAAGATTCACGGGAAATATTATCCGGTTAAGGCTAAAATTTTAGAAATACAGGGGTTGTCTGCACATGGTGACCAAAATGATTTGATCAATTGGTTGTCAGAATTAAAAAATAAACCCCAAAAAGTGTTTTTAGTTCATGGTGAAAACCAACCGGCAGATGAATTACGAATCAAAATACAGGAAAAATATGGTTTTGATTGTGCTGTTCCTTTGTTAGGGCAAGAGTTTGAGCTATAAAGTTTTAATATGTTTTTAATTTTTTGCTAATTTGATTTTCACTAGCTTTGCACTATGATTTTGAAAAAACAAATATCTATTTTGTTGACTTTTCTCCTATTGGTTTCCAATTTAGGATTGGCCTTTAATGTGCATTATTGTGCTGATGAAATTGAATCAATAACAATAAATTTAGCCCCAGCTTCAGCAAAAGTGGTTGATGTATGTTGCGGAATTGTAGAAGAAGAACCAGGATGTTGTAAAGACAAAATCATTAAGGCAGAAATCAAATCCGACCTAATTATAATTAAAGCGGTTTCTTTTGATACTGAATTCATTGAAGATTATAATTGTTGGAAACCTTTCTTTTTTTCTAATAATCTCAATTTTAAAACTAGAGGTAATTTTACTTATTATTGCGATTCTCACCCGCCGCCGTTATATCTTTTGTACAGCCAATATACTTTTTACGCTTGATTTAATCTGAATTCGGTTCAGATTCCCGATAAGTTTGGGGAATCATTGAAATGGATTTATATTAATCAATTTCAGCATTAAGCGATGCTGAAATAAATTCAGCATAAAATGAAAAATACAATATTGTTCTTCATATTGTTGGTTTCTAACCTTGTTTTTTGTCAGGAAGAGATCAAAAAAGATACTTTGAAAACGGTAAAAGTTCAAGCCAGTAGGAGAGGACTAAAAAAATCACTTTCTGGCACAGCCAATACAACATTGGTAACTAGTAAAGAGTTACTCAAAGCCGCTTGTTGCAATCTGGCTGAAAGCTTTGAAACCAATCCATCCATCGATGTCAATTTTTCGGATGCTTTGACAGGAACCAAACAAATCAAAATGTTGGGTTTGACAAGTCCGTATATTATGATTACCGAAGAAAATATTCCTTCGGTTCGTGGAGCTTCTCAAGCTTACGGATTGTCATTTACGCCAGGAACTTGGGTTGAAAGTATCCAAATTAATAAAGGTGCTGGAAGCGTCGTTAATGGTTACGAAAGCATTTCGGGACAAATTAATACCGAGTTAATCAAACCTATGAAGGACATTCCGTTCTTTTTGAATGCTTATGGTTCAACCGATTCTCGATTGGAGTTAAACACTCATTTTAATAAAAAAGTTTCAGATTATTGGGCAACAAGTTTATTTATTCATGGCAATGCAAGAGTTGCCAAAAACGATATGAATGATGACGGATTTCTCGATAATCCGTTGGGAAAACAAATCAACCTGGCTAATC
>CANHNG010000322.1 GCA_947461915.1 Flavobacteriaceae bacterium | reverse complement strand
GTTTCTCCTCCAAGCCCTTCGATGTCCATTGCCTTTCTGGAAATATAATGTTGAATTCTTCCGATAATTTGTGGTGGACAACCATAAAAATTCGGGCAATAATGATTGGCTTCGCCTTCGCTACGGATTAATTCAGTTTGGCATTCCGGACAATGCGTGATGTATTTTGTAGGTTCGGAATTGTCTGGACGCTTACTCAAATCAACCGCGATAATTTTCGGGATAATCTCCCCTCCTTTTTCCACAAAAACGGTATCTCCAATGCGAATGTCCAACTTTTCGATTTGGTCAGCATTGTGCAAAGAAGCTCGTTTCACGATGGTTCCCGCCAATTGTACCGGCTCTAAATTAGCCACTGGAGTTATCGCTCCTGTCCTTCCCACTTGATAGGAAATGGAATTCAATTTCGTGAAAACTTGTTCTGATTTGAATTTGTAAGCGATTGCCCAACGCGGCGATTTGGCCGTAAAGCCCAATTCATCCTGATGCTGAAAACCATTCACTTTGATTACGACACCATCCGTTTCATAAGGAAGATTATGTCTGTGAACATCCCAATAATCTATGTATTGAAAAACTTCTTCCATATTATTGGACAACTTAGCCTCTTTTGGTACTTTGAAACCCCAATTTCTGGCGGTTTCCAAACCTTCAAACTGGGACTTGAAAGGCAATTTGTTTCCAATGATGAAATACAGCAAACAATCCAAAGGCCTTTTGGCAACCTCGGCACTATCTTGCAACTTTAAACTTCCAGAAGCGGTATTTCTAGGATTGGAATAGGGCAGCTCCCCTATTTCCATTAATTCCTGGTTCATTTTTTCGAATCCGGCAAAAGGCAAAATAATTTCACCTCGAACATCAAATGTATCAGGAAAATTACCTTTTAGTTTTAGTGGAATTGATTTTATGGTTTTGATATTATTGGTAACATCATCCCCCTGAACTCCGTCGCCACGTGTAACGGCACGTTTTAGCTTTCCATCCTCATAAGTGATACTAATTGATGCTCCGTCGTATTTCAGCTCGCAGGTATATTCTAACGGAACGTTACCCAACACTTTTTGAACCCGCTTTTCCCAATCTATTAATTCCTCTTTGGAATAGGAATTATCTAGGGAATACATCCGATACTCGTGCTTAACTGTTTGGAAATTCTTCGTAATTGTTCCTCCCACACGTTGCGTTGGAGAGTTTTCATCGAAGTATACTGGATACTTATTTTCTAGTTCTTGAAGTTGTTTGAGTTTTTGGTCGAATTCAAAATCGGAAATTGTTGGTTTATCCAACACATAATAATTATAGTTGTGTTGGTTTAATTCTTCCCGTAATTTATTAATCGTATTTTGAATATCCATAGAAAAAAAATTGGCTATTTTAGCTTTTTAAATAAGGGACTAAAATAACCAATTTTATAGAAAAAACGATACAATTACGATTCAATAATCGAAATTATTTGTTTAAATAAATGTCCGTCGCTCAAAAAGGAACCTTGTTGTATCAATCCAAAAATAGATGCGTTGCGCTCTTCGGTAAATACCTTTTTACCGGTTTTGATTTCAATAGTTTCGGTAAACATGTTATCGCTCAACCATTGTAGCCCATCTTTTGTCAAAAAGTCAGTTTCAGGAACCATTGATTTCAATACAATCGATTGAACATAAGTGTCAAAACACTGAAAAAGGAAAATATGATTTTTTGAAAAATGTTCCAAATATTCGGCTCTTCCTAGAACACCTTCCCACACCAAATCAGAGAAAACATCGAGTTCTTGCTCGGCAACTTCGGGTTTTTCTGTTTTTATTTTGTCCCATTCCGCTTTATCAATAGCTTGGGTCGCAAGGAAATTAATAAATTCTTGGTGTAATTCCTCAAATTGCTCTTTTGTTAATCTTGAATATTTCATTTCAATTTAAAATTGGGGGTCTTTAATTAAACAAAAAAATCCCGACTCTCATCGGGATTTAATTATAAACATTTAGAAATTATGCTTTTTCAGCAATGATTTCATAAGGTAATTCAACGATTACATCTCGGTGTAATCTTATGCTTGCAGCATATTTACCAATTCTTTTTACGATACCGCTAGTAATAAATTTTCTTTCGATTGATTGACCCGCCTTTTCTAAAGCTTCAGCAATATCGATATTAGTGATAGATCCAAAAAGTTTTTCACCGCCCGCTTTCGCGAAAATTTTAATCTCAAGTCCTTTCAATGTTTCAGCCAAAGCTTTTGCATCGTTTACAACTTTAGCTTCTTTGTGTGCTCTTTGTTTTAAATTTTCAGCCAATACTTTCTTTGCAGAAGGAGTAGCCAATTGTCCGTGACCTTGTGGGATTAAAAAGTTACGACCGTAACCGTTTTTTACATTTACCACATCGTCTTTAAAACCTAAATTTTGAACGTCTTTTTTTAATATAATTTCCATGTTGTTGTCCTTTGTTATTAGAAGTTAGGTTTCGTATTATCGAAAACCAACAACTGAGTTTTTTAATATTATTTTAGCAAATCAGCCACATATGGCATTAATGCTAAGTGACGTGCTCTTTTTACGGCAACTGACACTTTTCTTTGGTATTTCAATGAAGTACCTGTTAAACGACGAGGAAGAATTTTTCCTTGTTCATTAACGAATTTCAATAAGAAATCGGCATCTTTATAATCAATATATTTGATACCTGATTTTTTGAAACGACAATACTTTTTAGTTTTGTTGATCTCTATATTTAAAGGAGTAAGATATCTGATATCTCCGTCTTTTTTTCCTGAAGCTGATTGTTGTAATGTTGCCATAATGATTAAGCTTTTGTAGATTTTAATTTAGTTCTTCTTCTTTCAGCCCAAGAAATAGCGTGTTTGTCAAGACTTACAGTTAAAAAACGCATAACTCTTTCGTCACGTCTAAATTCAGTTTCAAAAGCAATAAGGACTTCTCCAGCTACTTTGAATTCGAATAAGTGGTAAAAACCACTTTTTTTGTTTTGGATTTCATAGGCCATTTTTTTCAGACCCCAATCCTCTTTAGATACCATTTCAGCTCCACGGCTAGTAAGAAAATCTTCAAATTTGCTTACTGTTTCCTTTACCTGAATTTCAGATAAAACGGGATTTAAAATGAAAACAGT
>CANHNG010000321.1 GCA_947461915.1 Flavobacteriaceae bacterium | reverse complement strand
TCTCTAAAACCAGGAGCAACAACTGGTTGGCGATGGACATTGGGGCAGCTACAATACAATTGGCTAAGAACAACTTTAGAAAATAGTACCGCAAAATTTAAATTTGTTTTTTCTCATCAAATAATTGGTGGCGACCCCAATGGTCGTGGTGGAGTAGAATTTGCCGATTTATACGAATGGGGGGGTAAAAATCTTGATGGAACAGATGGTTTTACAGCTAATAGAACCGGATGGTACAAACCCATCAAAGACCTTCTGGCAGAAAATAAGGTGACGATTTTCTTCCACGGACACGATCACTTTTTTGGAAAACAGGAAAAAGATTGCTTGGTTTATCAGGAAACGCCTCAGCCAAGTCACTCTAATACCACAACCGCTTCAGTATCTTATGCTGCAGGTTATGGTTATTTAGAGGGTACAATTATTCCCAATACGGGTCACATTCGTGTTACCGTTAGTCCAAATGGGGTTCAAACAGAATATGTACGAACCTATTTGCCAACTTCAGAAACTGCAACTCGACATAACAAAGATGTATCGTCGAGTTATTTTATTGGACCCAATAATTGTTATTCATTAGGGACTAATTATCCTATGATTTGGAATAGTAATTATAAAGATGAAATGGTATATCCCAATCCTTTTTCTAAGGAAACAACGATTGAATTTTCATTGAATACTCCAGAAAAAGTATCTGTTTCTATTTACAATGAATTGGGACAATTAGTTAAAACCTTATTGAATGAGAATTCAGTTAATTATGGTAAATTTCAGATTATTTGGGACGGAACAGATAATTCAGGAGCAAATGCTACCAATGGAACTTATTTCTATAAAATAAAAATGGAGTCAGGTGCAATAGAATCAGGAAAGATGATTTTAAAACGTTAAGTTTATAAAAAATTAAATTGTCAGCGTCTGCTGTTTAGAAGCCAGTTAAATATAAAATGAAAAAATGAAAAAAATTACCTTACTGTTCATTTGCTTGTTAAGCAATTTTGTGTTTTCACATACAATCAATTATGATAATATTGTTTTAAGACATTGGTCGATTCAAAAAGAACATAAATGTATTGATGGAACATTTATGATGTTTAAAAACGGCACTGTTTTTATTGAAGATGCCAATAATACAATTTCAAAATTTCCCTTGTCTTATTTATCAAAGGAAGATCAGGCATTTGTCATGAAAAAAGAAGAATGGGTTCGTCAAATAAACAATGACCTCATAGCCAAAAACACGATTTCGGAAGAAACAATTCAATCAGCTTGGAATACAAAATTATGGGCAATTTCGATTGGTATGTTCTTGATTGTATTTGCCGTTTTTGCTTTTGTAGATAGAAAAAAAAGGAACTATTTGATTCCAATGGTTTTGGTTGGAAGCATAATTGTTGTGTATGGTTTTGCAAAAAAAAATATGTTAACAACAACTGATCCTGCTTTTGTAAATTCGGCATTTGCTCCGTTTGCATCAACCGTTAGCACCTCTTGGGACGATACCTATTTCTACGTAAATTCAAAAGGAATCCCAAATCATACCATGATGGTAGGAATTACAGGTTGGCAGCAGCAGGTCCCTATTCCTCAGTGTTATATTGGCACAAATGCGTGGAGTATTCCTTTAAATCCAACCATTGCTACTACGCCAGTGCCTGTAAATAAAGACCATTTTGGTATTGGTGCTGTTGCCCTTGCCGCAAATGGCGTGGCTATTTTTAATCTCTATACGACCTCTGGTCAAGATTCTTATGCCACAGGTCAATTGGATAATTTTGGGGGTCATTGTGGAAAAGGTGATGATTATCATTATCATACAGCTCCTTTGCATCTGATTACGTCTGGACAAACTACGGCTAACTTACCCATTGCTTTTGCCCTAGATGGATTTGCTATTTATGGTGGTTTGGAGCCGGACGGTTCTCCTATGACTCCTCTTGATGGTATCAATCACGGTCATTATGGAACCAATGGTGTTTATCACTATCACGGAACAGCAAACCCAGACGGCAGTAATCCTCAAATGATTACAAATATGGTTGGAAACGTAACGGAAGCCAATTCTGAAATTGTTCCGCAAGCACATTCAAGTCATGTGCGGACAGAAAATTGGACTCCATTAAAAGGGCCTTTGTTAATTACTTCTTGTTCTCCGAAATCCGGAAATAATGGATACAACTTATCCTATACATGGAATGGAATTTCTGGATATGCTACTAATTTTAGTTGGAGTGGCAAAATCTACACCTTTGATTATGTCACTCCAACGGGGACAACCACTACAACCTACAATAACGGTTTTTTCCAATGCACGGTACCTAATTTAGGAATTAACGAGTTTGCGTTTAACGACAAAAACATCTCCGTTTATCCCAATCCAGCCACCGATGTTTTGAATGTAAAAGTCAACAACGGCGTTTCGGAAAATGATGTTCAGTCGATTTCGATTTACGGGATAAAAGGCGAATTAATTTCAAAAACGCTACATTACAAAGAAAATATCGACATTAAAACCCTTTCCAAAGGAACCTACTTGGTTAAAATTCAATTTCCAAATTATCTGGTTACCAAAAAAGTTTTGGTAAAATAAAGTAATGGTTTTTAACATGAAAAAAAGACTGCTTTTCGGAATCATTATTATAAATTCTACTTTGTTTTTTGGACAAAGTGTTTCTAAAACGATTCAACTATTGCCAGATACAGGACAAACTACAAGTTACACGTCTACCTTTGGCGAAGACAACGATTATTTGATTAATACACCTTCCTATACCAATAATGGAGACGGAACAATCACCGATAATGTCACGGGATTAATGTGGCAAAAAGTGGACGGAGGTTCTATGTCTTATGCTTCAGCGAGTAGTTATTGTGATAACTTGACATTAGCAAATTATACGGATTGGAGATTGCCTACACCCTTGGAATCTTTTAGTATTTTGATTCATCAGAACAATAATCCAGCGATCAACACCGCTTTTTTTTCCTCTTCAAGTTCTTTGGTGGCACAGTATTGGTGGACCAATACAACACAATTGGGAGATAATTCTAAGGTGTGGTGTACAAATTCCGGTGGAGGAATTGGTAACAAACCCAAATCAGAAGCAATAGGTGAAGTGGGTGGCACCTTCAGATA
>CANHNG010000320.1 GCA_947461915.1 Flavobacteriaceae bacterium | reverse complement strand
TGTCTCTAGCCTGTTCTGTAATACTCGCCCCGCCATAAATAGCCACTACATTAATACCCTTTTCGTCTCTTGAGTAGTTTTTAAGTTCGTTTGTAATTTGAAAACATAGTTCGCGAGTAGGGGATAAAATTAACGCCTGTGTATTTCTGTTGTTGGCATCAATTTTTTGAATGACTGGAAAACCAAAAGCTGCCGTTTTCCCTGTCCCTGTCTGAGCCAACGCAACTAAATCTGTGTCTTGTTCCAATAATAGGGGAATCGCTTTCTCCTGTACTTCGGTCGGATTCTCAAATCCTAGATCGATAATCGCACGTTGTAGCGATTCACTCAATCCTAATTGTTCAAATTTATTCATATGTGTTTTTAAAATTTGGTGCAAAAGTACAGTTAAAAAACCACATAATCTAAAAGAATATTCAGATAAGCTATTTTATGGGTATTTGATAATCAGAATTTTAGATATAAAATTTCAGATTTCAGATTTTAAATCCGGGATTTGAATGTCAAATTAGCTAAATAAGTCCTACTTTATTACATTTTTAGGAAGTCGATTAGATGTTCTGTAGCTTTTCCACGATGGCTTATAAGTCCTTTTTCTTCAAGCGAAAGTTGGGCGAAAGTTCTAGAATAGCCTTCTGGCTTAAAGATGGGATCATACCCAAAACCCTGATTTCCGATTTTCTTCAAAGTAATTTCACCTTTAGCAATTCCTGTGAAAAGATGCTGCCTGCCGTTTAAATTTAACGCAATAATAGTTTTAAACTGGGCTTTTCTGTTAGTTGTTTTTGCTAAAGTATCTAATAATTTAGTCATATTATCTTCGGAACTGCATTGTTCTCCTGCATATCGCGCTGAGAAAACGCCAGGTTCGCCGTTTAATGCATCCACTTCAAGACCTGTGTCGTCGGCAAAGCAATTATAACCGTATTTTTGGGTGACGTAATTGGCCTTCATAATGGCATTTTCTTTAATTGTATTACCTGTTTCTGGAATTTCTTCGAAGCAACCGATACTTTCTAAACTAACTATTTCGATGGTTTCAGGGAGTAGTTGCTGTACTTCAATAATTTTATTTATGTTATTGGTGGCAAAGACGAGTTTCATTTCGTTTTTTTTTTTTATTTTTTGATATTTAGGAAGCAAATATAAAGAAAATCTCCTCGGATTAGCTTTGTCGTTTCAATGGTAGAGATGATGAGTAGATTTGTGGGTTACTTAAAACAAACGTGTTAATAAATAGTTAAAATATTGAAATTCAGTTTTTTATGTATAAATAAATTGTACATTTGAGTGTGGTTTTGATTAATTACTTGAGTATATCAATCTGAACAGAGAAGGTTATTCAATAGTCAACCGCCGTAAGGTATGTAGTTGATAATGGTAAATCAAAATCTACAATTGGAGGTCTGTAACAAGGCCTCCTTTTTTGTATGGATTATTTTCAAAACTATTGAAATCTAGCTGTATCTTAATCTCACGTATACGTGTTTGATTCCTTTTTTGTCTGATTCCCTTTCGTCAATTTCGAGAATATCGGTAAGTGATTTTAGCATTGGGGTAAGTTTAGAAAAGCCATAATTTCTAGGGTCAAATTCGGGTTTTTTCTTCACAATAAGGTTTCCTACATCTCCCAAGAAAGCCCATCCATCATCATCGCCAATGGCTTCTAAAGTACTTTCGATGAGTTCTATAGTTTGATTGTCAATTTTGCTGGAAGTATCTTTTTCGGCTTGTTTTTTCGAACCTGAACTCGGCGCAGTTGTTTTTGGTGTTTTGCTCCGTCCGCTTACTATAGTTCGTGTCTTTTTAATAGCGCCTTCAAGAACTTCAATATATACAAATCTGTCGCAAGCGACAATAAACGAATTGGGTGTTTTCTTTTCGCCAATTCCAATGACTTTCATTCCGGATTCCCTCAAGCGAATGGCCAGACGCGTGAAATCGCTATCACTGGAAACAATGCAAAACCCGTCCACTTTATCAGAATACAACAAATCCATAGCATCAATAATCATCGCCGAATCCGAAGAGTTTTTACCAACGGTATAACTGTATTGTTGAATAGGGGTGATGGCATGTTCGAGTAATACGCTTTTCCACCCACTAGCATTGGGTTTTGTCCAATCGGCATAGATGCGTTTCGTGGTGGGTGTTCCGTACTTGGCGATTTCTTCCATCATTCCTTTTACATTACTGTACGGAACATTGTCAGCATCAATGAGTACAGCTAGTTTTAATTCCTTGGTATCTTGTGGCATAAATTGTTTAGTTGAAAATATTTATTCAAATATAACAAGTTTATTGAATAAATGGGCCTTCTGACCTTGACGGAAATGACATTCCGCGCTTTTGGGGGTTTGATGTAGTGGACAACAGGATTCGATCACGAAAATAAATTTGCATTCCAGACTGTAATGAATTTTAAATAATTATTTTTGCATCCTAGTAAAATAAGTAATAGTAATACGTATTATGGTAAAAGATTTATTCGAAAGAATTCAAAACAATAAAGGGCCATTAGGAAAATGGGCCTCACAAGCAGAAGGTTATTTTGTTTTTCCAAAATTAGAAGGGGAATTGGGACCAAGAATGAAGTTTCAGGGAAAAGATATTTTGAACTGGAGTTTGAATGATTACTTGGGCTTGGCGAATCATCCCGAAGTGCGTAAAGCGGATGCTGATGCTGCCATACAATATGGAGCGGCGTACCCCATGGGTGCGCGTATGATGAGTGGTCATACCAAATACCACGAACAATTAGAGCAAGAATTGGCAGATTTTGTAATGAAAGAATCAGCTTATTTATTGAATTTTGGCTACCAAGGAATTATGTCAACCATTGACGCTTTGGTGACTAGAAACGATGTGATTGTTTATGATGTCGATGCGCATGCGTGTATCATTGACGGGGTTCGTTTGCATAGCGGAAAGCGTTTTACTTACCGTCATAATGATGTGGAAAGCATGGAGAAAAACCTGCAACGTGCTACTAAAATGGCGGAAGAGAATGGTGGTGGCATTCTTTTTATTACTGAGGGTGTTTTTGGTATGAGAGGACAACAAGGTAAGTTGAAAGAGATTGTTGCTATGAAAGAGCGCTATAATTTCCGTTTGTTAGTAGATGATGCTCATGGTTTTGGAACATT
>CANHNG010000319.1 GCA_947461915.1 Flavobacteriaceae bacterium | reverse complement strand
CCCCCAAAACCATTCCGCAAATGCAGGACACCGCCGAAGTATTGGCGCGTCTGGATCTTTCGCAAACCCGCAGTAAGTTATTGGCGATCATTGCCAATACGCAGGGAGCTGAAAAAGCTTCCGTTTACCCCGAAATTCAATACTTGGGTTTTCCTTTTTCGATTTCAGAAAATTTCCAAATGCGGAATACCCATAAAACCATTGCAGAATCCTTAGTGATTTTGCAGGAAATCCTCGAAATTGCCGATGCCAGCAATAAAGAAGTGGTGGCTTATCTCTCCATGGGATTCGGAAATCCTTACGGAGATCCATGGAACATTGAAATAGTGGGGGAGTGGACTGAAAAACTATCCAATATGGGGGTCAAAATTCTCTCGCTTTCCGATACCATTGGCAGTTCCACACCAAAAGTAATTCAGTATTTATTTTCGAATTTGATTCCGAAATATGCCAAGATTGAATTTGGTGCCCATCTGCATTCCACACCAGACAGGTGGTTCGAGAAAGTGGATGCAGCCTATAATGCGGGATGTCGTCATTTTGACGGGGCCATTCAAGGTTTTGGAGGCTGTCCTATGGCTACAGATACCTTAACGGGTAATATGCCTACGGAAAAATTAGTGTCTTATTTCACTTCTAAAAAAGAAAATACAAACATAAATTCCCTAAGTTTTGAAAGCAGTTATAATGAAGCCTCAAAATTATTCGCGGACTTTCATTAGAACCGTCCTCGTTTGAAGGGTCTTGCAATTAGGATTAATACTATTTAGGTGGAACAGACGTTTTTGTTAGTGTGATAAGCGATGGAAAAGAGAAACATGAATTCTTATTTTAACGGAATTATGAAAAGATTTTTTTTAAAGTATACAATGTTAGGGATAAGTATTTTGTCCGTTTTATCTTGTTCAAGTGATATAGATTTCAACCAAGGCAATGACTTGGCTTTAGAACCTGTTATAGTAGCAAATTTAGCTACTTTTGATATCCCTGCCCATCAATTTGTTAGTGGAGGAATAGAACAATCGCAGTTTGTAGACGTGCCTAATTTTGACTTATTCAAGGATTCCTTTTTTAAAAATAACTTACTTAAGGTTGAATTCTTTTTTGAAATCAACAACACCATTAACAGGGATTTTGTCATTGATTTGGTTTTACTAGATATTAATGATTCCGAACGTCATAGAATTAGTATTCCTGTGCCAGCTTATACGGGAGTGGAAAACCTTGTACCGTATCCCGAATTGTTTGATAGTTCCAACCTCGTTATATTGACAAGCACCAGAAAAATGTCTTTTACGATTACCATGCAGCCGGGGCCTACTTTAAGCGAGAGTAGTTTGGGCAGTCTCAAATTGCGTTCCAGTACCACCGGTTATTTTAGCATCAAATGAGAAAATTAAGATTCTTTTTTGTGTTATTTCTAACCCTTAGTTGCTTCTCCCAAAACAAGCAATTACTTTACAATTTCACTTCGGTTCCACAGTCTATGTTGACTAATCCGGGTTCTGATTTTAAATACAACTGGTATGTAGGCATTCCGTTGTTATCCGGTATATCTGCAAATATTGGTTCTAGTGGTTTTTCGGCCTTTGATTTGTATGCCAATAACGGAATGGATTTTAATACCAAATTAAGGAATGTTGTGTTTTCAAGCTCAAAAAATGACAAGATTGCGTTAAACGAGCAAATAGAATTTTTTAATGGCGGTTTTAAAATAGGAAGCGATGAGGGAGATTCTTATGTTTCTTTTGGCATGTATCAAGAACTGGATTTCTTGCTTTATATACCTAAGGATTTGGTAGTATTGGCATTGGATGGTAATAAAGATTATTTGGGAAGGGTTTTTAATTTGGGTGATTTTAATGTAAAAGGCGAGTTGCTTTCGGTTTTTCATCTTGGATTACACAAGAAAGTAAATGAAAAATTAATTCTGGGTGTCAGGGGAAAGATTTATTCCAGCCTTTTTAATATTAGCTCGACTAAAAATTCCGGTTATGTTTATACTGTGCCTGCCGAAAATGCTGCTTATAAGCAGATAATTGCTTCAAATTTGATGCTTAATTCATCTGGATTTTTAAATTATACCCAAAATTATACCGGCAATGCTGCCAGCGATATTTCTAAAAAAACACTTTTGGGTGGCAATCTGGGATTGGGATTCGATGCCGGATTGACCTATTATCCTAAGCAGAACATTCAATTTACGGCAAGCATTTCCGACGTTGGTTTCATAAGACACAACAAGCAAGTGGAAAATTACAGTTACAAAGGATTTTATGTTCACGAAGGCTTGACACCTGATTTTATCACGGGGAGTTCAACCATTCCAACGATAAGTACTAAATTTAACGATGCACTCCCTTTTGAAACCTTGCATAAAAAATACACCACATGGCGTCCCATAAAATTAAACACTTCCCTTCAATATTCTTTTGGGGAGCCTGAAAATTCAGGTTGTAATTGCAATGGAAACGAAATGGAATATATGAATTCGCTTGGAGCCCAATTGTTTGTGATGTCGACGCCTCGAGTTCCTTTTATAGCGCTGACGGGCTATTATAGAAGGAGAGTTTCTAATGCTTTGGAAATGAAGGCAACTTATACATTGGATTCCTTTTCAAGACGAAATATAGGATTGGGCTTGTCGACTACTTTAAGCAAAGTAAATTTTTATTTCCTAGCTGACAACTTACTAGAATACCGGGATATCAGCAAAGCCAAAAGCCTGTCTTTTCAATTGGGGCTCAATATTATTTTTTCGGATAAAGAGGCATCGGAATAAAAAACAAGGTTCATTTTTGACCACTACGTTTGAATCCCTTATAAATTTCTACCCAGACTACCGAAACAAATCCCACCAAAATACTTATTCCTATTTGAGAAACCGAAACGGTTCCGAACATAAAAAAAGCAGCAAAAACAGGAACCAAGAGCAATAGGCTGGTGATTAAAAGGGTGATTCCAATGATGATTAAAACTAGGTTGTTTTTGTATTTCAAAGTCGTGACTATCGAATAATAAAAAGAACGATTGGTCAATGTCAGAAAAATATTTGAAGCAATTAAGGTAAGGAAAACAGTAGTTCTGGTGACACTTTCGGTACAGTTTTCTTGAATACAATACTGGTAAGAAAACAAAAGTCCCAGCGT
>CANHNG010000318.1 GCA_947461915.1 Flavobacteriaceae bacterium | reverse complement strand
CAATAAAGTCCAACTTTTTCAACCATTTCATAGCTTTTTCTTTTCTCATAAGTTCCAAGAACAATATTTAAGAAAATAATAAAATTGATAACCACTCCCGAGAATACGTGGAAACCGTGGAATCCTGTAATAAAGAAAAAGAAATCAGCAAATAATTTGCTACCGTATTCGTTGTGTTTCAGATTGGCTCCTTCAACCACCAAATGCCCATTACCCACCATAACTTCAGATTCAGTTCTGGTCAATATTTCTCTGTGTTTGTTATGATTTAAACCTGGTTGTAATTTTTTATTCGCTTGGTCTTCTTTAGTATCTCTGTAGATTTTTTCAGTTCTAACTAATAATTCAGGGTGCGCCTTGAAACCCGCTTGCACCTCAGCAACAGAATAGGTAGATAAAGTTTCTTCATCTTTCATAAACCATTTCCCTTTGCTACCTGTTAGTGCTTCTCTTTGTTCTGGTAAGTGAATAGCAAAATCTTCTAGTTTTACTCTTTCGCCTTCTTTATTTACAAACTGAATGATACTTCCTCCTTTTGTTTCAACTGCACCATATTCCCCTTTGATGAAATTTTTCCATTCCCAAGCTTGTGAGCCTACGAATATTAAACCACCCACAATAGTTAATAGCATATAAAAAGCTACTTTCTTTTGCTTCATTTGGTGACCAGCATCAACAGCCAATACCATAGTTACCGAAGAGAAAATCAATATAAAGGTCATCAATGCCACATAATACATTGGTGCTTCTACACCATGCATGAATGGGAAGTGCGTAAACACTTCATCGGCTATGGGCCAATTATCAATAAATTTAAATCTTGAAAAACCATATGCAGCAAGGAAACCAGAGAAAGTTAAAGCATCTGATACGATAAAAAACCACATCATTAATTTACCATAACTGGCGCCCATTGGCTCGTTTCCGCCACCCCAAGTGTTTTCAGTATTATTAGCAGTTGTAACTGTCGCTCCCATAAAAGTTGTTAGTTAAAAAGTTCCCAAATTTAGATTTTTTTTCTTATTTAAAGAAATATAAAAATAAAAACAAACAAATCCATAAGAAATCAAGAAAGTGCCAATAAATTGCACCTAGCTCAATGCCAAGTGTTTGACTTGAATTGTATTTTTGTTTAAAATGATTATAAATTATGATTAAAAGACAAATTAATCCACCAGCAAGATGTAACAAGTGAACAGTCGCAATTACGTACAGAAAAGTCGTTGCAATATTACTCTCTGGACCCGTAAAAAAATAGCCACTATCCGTCAATTGCCCGAAGCCTTTTAATTGAAAAAATACAAATGAAATTCCCAAGGCTAATGTTAGTAAAAGGAAATTCGTTGTAAGCTTTCGATTGTCTTTTTGGATGGCTTTTTTGGCCAAATGAAAAGTAACGCTACACAAAAGAATGGCAATTGTACTAAAGTAAAAAGCAGTTGGTAAGTGAAAATCTTTCATCCAATCTTCTCTCGATTTACTTACCACAAACGCACTCACTATTCCGGCAAACATCATCGTCATGCTTCCCATGGCAAATAACAACAATAGTTTAGATGATCTTGCATTTCTTTCTTTATGTTCTTGGGCAGTCATTGTCATAAGTAAAACTATCTTAAAAATTTATCAATAATATAAACTAATTGCAGCAAGGATATATAAGAAACACTCACCAGCATTAAAGTTCGTGCTGCTTTGGAAGTTCTTTCCTGATATAATTTCACCGCATAAAAAATCATCCAAAGACCAAGCAAAAATACGATTCCAGCAGCTATTGGCGAAAGAAACAACCTTCCCGTATAACCCAAGCACGGCATCATTGAAGCGACTAACAACCATATGCTATACAATATCGTCTGCAAGGCAGTTGATGTATCTTTTTTTCCGGTTGGCAACATGAAGAAACCTGCTTTTTCATAGTCTTCAAACAAGAACCAACCAATAGCCCAAAAATGTGGAAACTGCCAAAAGAATTGTATCAAAAAAAGTGTTCCTGCTTCAATACCAAAATTATTCGTCGCCGCAACCCAACCCAGCATAAAGGGAATCGCGCCGGGAAATGCACCCACAAAAACCGAAAGCGGTGTGTATTGTTTTAACGGGGTGTAAACACTCGTGTATAAAAAAATAGAAATCGCACCAAACATGGCCGACTTCGGATTAATATTATATAATAAAATCAATCCAATAATTGTTAGTAAACTGGCAATAAACAGCGCTTTGTTTGGAGACATTCTTCCCGAAGCTACCGGACGGTTTTTAGTTCTGTCCATCAAGGCATCAAGATCTTTTTCTATTACTTGGTTAAACGCATTAGAAGCCCCAACCATGCAATAACCACCAACGGCTAACATCAATAAGGTGGTGACTTTTAAATCATGAAAGTCAAGTACTCCAAGCAAATATCCGGCAATAGAAGAAAATACCACACTAACAGCTAAACCTGCTTTGGTGATTTCTTTAAAATCAATCGTAATTTGTTTGAAGGAAAATGTAGAAGTGGTAGCGTTCATCAATGATTTAAAAACTGCCGCAAAGGTACTTTATAGAAAACGATTTGACAAAAAAACAATTCATAAAATTTACCTCAAAAGAATTGCTCAAAATCTAACGAAATGAATGTTTTTGTCGACCTGATTTATATCCCGCATATTACTGCCATCTTACTATTATTGGACATTTGCATTCATCAGAAGCTATTACTATATAAAACTTTTATAGTGATTGGAATATGTTGGAATATTTAAGTTTTATTATGGTGCTTTACACTATATTGTTGTAAATAAATATTTGTTAGTTTCGAAAATTAGTATCATTTTTATCAAAATATTATTTTACAACCATGCAAAAAAATTATAATTCCGATAAAACAAATTCATTAAAACATGTGCTTTTCGGCAGTTTAATTGGCACCACTATTGAGTTTTTCGATTTTTATATTTATGCCAATGCTGCTGTTTTGGTCTTTCCACAATTATTTTTTCCTGGATCAAGTCCTACTATTTCTACGATAGAATCTTTAGCAACTTTTTCAATCGCTTTTTTTGCACGTCCCATCGGCTCGGTTATTTTTGGCCATTATGGTGATAAAATCGGAAGAAAAACCACTTTGGTTGTTGCTTTATTAACAATGGGTATTTCGACTGTTG
>CANHNG010000317.1 GCA_947461915.1 Flavobacteriaceae bacterium | reverse complement strand
TCTAATTCGGAATAAATAACATTTCCTTTTAAATCTTTTATCTCATAATCAAAAAAGGCGACATCTCCTTTTTTAGGAGTTAGGGTATCCAATTTATTTTGGATTTCATAGGTATACCAATAGCCTTTTTTAGAAGCTAAATATTTTATTTTTGGGTTGCTCTTAATAATGGAATCAATTTGTCCTTCTTCTCCAATAATCAGTTTTTTGTTTCTCTCCACAGATCTTTTCATAAAGGTTCCCGATTTCTGCGAAATAGGTCTTCTGGCTTCTTGATGTTGTTTACAACTGGAAGCAAAAATTAATACAATGATTAAAAAGGTCAGTAATTTAGCGTTTTTCATGCCCTTTATATTTTTAGTTTGGTTACCAAATCTTCAAATTTAGTTACTGTTTCTCCCATCGATAATTCCGATTTTCCTCCAGCGGCATTACGATGTCCTCCGCCGTTAAAATGATCCCGTGCAAATTGATTTACATCAAAGTCGCCTTGTGAACGAAACGAAATCTTGATGATGTTTTCTTCTCTATTTTCGATAAAAATAGCCGAAAAAACGATGTCTTTGATACTTAGGCCATAATTCACAATACCCTCCGTATCTCCTTTTACGAAATTAAAAGTATTTAATTCGTCTTGCGTCAGGGTGGTGTAAGCGGTTTTTTTATCGGCCAAAACTTTTGTGTTTTGAAGTGCTCTTCCCAACAATTGTAATCGGCCAAAGGAACTATTATCAAAAAGCAAGGTCGGGATTTCGGTATTTTCGACCCCCAAGTCAATCAGGTCGGCAATGATTCTGTGCGTTGTTCCTGTTGTTTTTGGAAATCGGAAGGAACCTGAATCAGTAAGAATTCCGGTATAAATGCAGGTGCCAATGGTTTTGTCGATGTCTGATTTTTTTCCGAGAAAGGAAATGAAATTATACAACATTTCACAAGTGGAACCAAAAGCAACATCCGAATAAGTAACTGTTGCATAATCGTCGGGTAATTGATGGTGGTCGATCATCACAAAGGGAACTTTGAGCTTGTTAAGCACGTTTTCCATTTCGCCTACGCGATGCAGTGCATTAAAGTCTAAAGTAAAAATAAGTTCGGCTTCTTCGAGTATTTTGGTGCTGTTTTTTTTGTCTTTTTCAAATATTTTAACGGTTTCCGAACCTGGCATCCATGCTAAAAATTCGGGAAATTCGTTGGGAGAAACAACAACGGGATGGTGGTTGTTTTTTAATAAAAAATGATATAATCCTAAGGTTGAACCCATGGCATCGCCGTCAGGACTTCGATGTGGTATGATGGCAATTTTTTTTGGAGTTGACAACAACAACTGTATCGCTTGAATAGCTTCTTCTTTCATAGTTTGCGAATTTACATTTTTTTAATGTAATGTTGAAATCATTTAAAGATTTAACAAACTTTTACAACACTAGAAATCATTAAGATCTTTTCGTTTGAATCGCTCGTACAAACGATATTTTGCCCCTTTTACAATTTGTGAATGATAGATTCCAATAGATCCCGAAGAAAAATAGGCAATCAAGCAGGTAATACCTATGTAAACGCCACTTTCTATGCCAAAAAGTTCCATTCCCATAATCGTACAAGCAATAGGTGTGTGAGTCGCTCCCGAAAAAACAGCCACAAATCCCAGTCCTGCCAAAAATGCGATAGGCAAAGGTACAAAGAGGGACAAGGCGCTTCCTAAAGTTGCACCTATGTAAAATAGCGGGGTTACTTCGCCGCCCTTAAATCCTGCGCCTAGCGTGAATCCAGTGAAAAGTATTTTTAATAGAAAATCATACCAATCATTTGGAGTGGAGAATGCATCCACAATTGTTGGGATTCCCAATCCGATGTATTTTGTGGTTCCAATAAAGAAAACGGCGACAACCAAAATAATTCCTCCCACAAACGGACGAAGCGGGGCATAGGAAATCATTTTCGAAAATAATCGTCCCCAAAAATGAGTGGTTCTGGAAAACAGCATCGAAGTTAAACCAAATAAAACTCCTGCAAGAATTACCCAAGCAAGTGTGTTTATTGTTATATCAGGCACAACGGGAATATTGTAATGCGTGTGTTTTACCTGCCAAAAATCCACCGTAAAATAAGCAACGTAAGCGGCCAAAAAAGACAGAATACTACTTTTAAAATTAATTTTACTAAAGTATAAAATCTCCAGAGCAAATAAAGCTCCAGCCAAAGGAGTGCCAAATATGGAAGCGAAACCAGCACTGATTCCGAGGATTATGAGTGTTTTTCTATCGGAAGCATCAAGTTTAAAAAGTCCCGTGAATTGGTCGGCGATAGCGCCACCCATTTGTACTGCGGTTCCTTCACGACCTGCAGATCCGCCAAAAAAATGTGTGATTAAGGTTCCAATTAAAACCATTGGAGCCATTTTTAACGGAATGGATTTTTGTGGATTTTCGTATTCTTCAAGCAAAAGATTATTGCCTTTCACAACTTCCTTTCCTAAATAATGATAAATCAATCCAATGCTAAGTCCACCCATTGGCAAGAGCCAAATAATCCAATTATAACTTTCCCTAAACTGCGTAACCCATTCTAAAGACACTAAAAAAAATGCCGAAGCAGAACCCGAAAAAATACCTATCAAAACACAAATGAAAATCCATTTGAAGGTGAGAAGAATGTTTTTTTTTGGGTTCATTGGGGTTCATTTTTGTCATTGCTAGGAACGAGGCAATCCTAATTTATTGTTTTAGGATATTATTCTAGTTATGTGATTGTGCCCATTTCTCGCAATGACAAATTAATAGTTTATTTCAAGAAATTATTCAGCAGCAATTGCCGTAAATTCTATTTCTACCAAATATTCTGGAGCCACTAACTTGCTCACTTCATAAAAACCAGTAGCGGGTTTAATGTCTTTGAAAAAAGTAGCGTGTGCTGTAGCAACCGCTTCAAAAGAGTTAATATCTGTGGTGAATATTCGAGTGCGAATTACGTCTTTCATTCCAACATTCAAGTCTTCAAGTACTTTTTCTATTCTTTCTAGAATGTTTAGTGTTTGTGCATGTGCATCATCGGCTTTTACTTTTGTACCGTCTACAATAGCTACAGTCCCTGAGACTTCAATTATATTTCCAATGCGAACGGCACGACAATAGCCCATTTTGTCTTCCCATGGTGA
>CANHNG010000316.1 GCA_947461915.1 Flavobacteriaceae bacterium | reverse complement strand
TACGTCAAATCCTGCCAAGTACATTGCATTGGCCATTTCCCGTTCGGAATTACTTCCTTTTTCACGGATGATGGCTGCTTTTGGACGAGGTTTTGAATTATCGATTACTGGTGCTTTTCCTGTGAAATGAGATGGAAAAGTATAATTTAAAGCTTGGTTTTTATAGTTGTCGAAACGCGCTTTTGCCATTCCGTTTTTGGCTTGTTTTTGGTCGAGTAGGAAAGAGGTTTTAAACCAAATGTCTCGGTGCTTGGCAATGTCTAATTTATAACTTCCAAATTCCAAAGTTGCTTCATTTGTAACGCTTCCTAATTTGTAGAAAGAAACTCCTTTGTTTTGCAATGCTCTTTCCACAACAATATCCTCTTTGGCTTGGAAAACAATAGCAATGTTTTCAGCAAAAAGATATTTAATGATATCTTTTTCTTCAAAAATAGAAAAGTCAATTTTGGCTCCCAAATTCACGTCGGCAAAACACATTTCTAATAAAGTGGTAATTAGACCGCCACTTCCAATGTCGTGACCTGCAACAATTTGATTGTCCAAAATCAATTCTTGAATCGTGTTGAAGGCTTTTTTAAAGAATGCGGCATCTTTAATAGTTGGTGCTTCGTTTCCAATCGTATTCAGAATTTGAGAAAATGATGAACCTCCCAATTTATATTCGTCTTGCGACAAATTGATATAATAAATAGAACCAACTGTCATCCCATCGCTTTGGGATCTCAAAACAGGTTCCACCACTTTTCGAATATCAGTGCAATTTCCACCAGCCGAAATAATCACCGTTCCTGGCGCAATTACTTCGTCGTTTGGATATTTTTGTTTCATCGAAAGTGAATCTTTTCCAGTTGGAATGTTGATTCCCAATTCAATGGCAAAGTCAGAACAAGCTTCAACGGCAGCATACAAACGAGCATCTTCTCCTTCGTTTTTACAAGCCCACATCCAATTAGCAGATAATGAAATCCCTTTCATTCCTTCTTTTATGGGAGCCCAAACAATATTCGATAAAGACTCGGCAATGGCTGTTCTTGTTCCTGCAACAGGATCAATCAAGGAGGCAATAGGCGAGTGCCCAATCGAGGTCGCAATCCCTTCTTTTCCTATATAATCAAGAGCCACCACGCCACAATTGTTCAAAGGCAATTGCAATGGGCCTGCACATTGTTGTTTGGCCACTTTTCCCCCTACGCAACGATCGACTTTATTGGTCAACCAGTCTTTACAGGCAACCGCTTCCAGTTGCAAAACTTGTTCCAAATAAGTGGAAATATTTTTTACATCATATTCTAATGCTGGATAGTTGTAATTGATGGTTTTGTCCGTCATTACCGTTTTTGGCGAACTTCCAAAGAAATCTTCCAAAGCATAATCCATTGGTTTTATACCGGTAGTTTTAGACTGGAATGTAAAACGGTGATCGGCTGTAACGTCACCCACTTGGTACATTGGCGAACGCTCTCTGTCAGCAATTCGTTGTAAAATGTCGATATCTTTTTTGCCGATTACCAATCCCATTCTTTCTTGGGATTCGTTACCGATGATTTCTTTTGCCGAAAGGGTAGGGTCACCCACAGGCAATTTATCTAAATCAATCAATCCGCCCGTTTCTTCCACCAATTCCGAAAGACAGTTCAAGTGTCCGCCCGCTCCGTGATCGTGAATGGAAACTATTGGATTATGGTCGCTTTCTACCAAACCTCGAATAGTATTTGCAGCGCGTTTTTGCATTTCAGGGTTCGAACGTTGTACCGCATTCAACTCGATTCCAGAACTCATCGCTCCAGTATCGGCAGAAGAAACAGCAGCACCACCCATTCCGATTCTATAATTTTCACCACCCAAAATTACGATTTTATCGCCTTCTTGTGGTTTGTGTTTGATGGCCTGATTCAACTTTCCGTAACCAATTCCACCCGCTTGCATTATTACTTTGTCATAACCTAGTTTTCGGCTTTTTAATTCCCCTCCTTTTGAGGGGTTAGGGGTGGTTTCTTGATGTTCGAAAGTCAAAACGGAACCCGTAATCAACGGTTGTCCAAATTTATTTCCAAAATCAGAAGCTCCGTTCGATGCTTTTATCAAAATATCCATTGGCGTTTGATACAACCATTTTCTTTCGGCTACAGCCTCTTCCCAAGGGCGATTTTCTTCCAATCGAGAATAGGAAGTCATGTATACGGCTGTTCCTGCCATTGGCAACGAACCTTGTCCTCCTGCCAAACGGTCGCGAATTTCTCCTCCAGAACCTGTGGCAGCGCCATTGAAAGGTTCTACCGTTGTTGGAAAATTGTGGGTTTCTGCTTTTAAGGATATAACCGAATCAAATTCTTTTATTTCGTAAAAATCAGGCTTATCGGCGGTTTTTGGAGCGAATTGTTGCACACGCGGTCCTTTTACAAAAGCCACGTTGTCTTTATAAGCCGAAACGATATCGTTAGGATTTTCCTGAGATGTTTTTTTGATTAATTTGAATAGAGATGTTTCTTTTTCAACACCATCAATGATAAAAGTTCCGTTGAAAATTTTGTGACGACAATGCTCTGAATTGGCTTGCGAGAAAGCAAAAATCTCGGAATCCGTTAATTTTCGTCCTAATTTGGTTGCCAAATTATCCAAGTATTCCACTTCGTCAGGACTTAAAGACAACCCTTCCGATATGTTGTAAGCAGCAATATCATCAATATCCAAAATAGCTTCGGGTTGAATGTGAATCGTGAAAATATCCTGATTCAATTCGTTGTATTTTTGCGAAAGCATGGGATCGAAATCAAAAGAATCATCTGAAGCTTTATGAAATTCTTCAATTCGAATGATTCCAGAAATGCCCATGTTTTGAGTAATTTCCAACGCATTCGTACTCCAGGGTGTAACCATTGTGGCGCGAGGGCCAACAAAAAAATCCGACAATACGGATTTTTCTATTTTGTAGGAATCGGCAAAAAGCCAGTTGAGTTTTGAAATGTCTTGAGCCGAAAGTAGGTTTTGCGTTTGTACTGCAAACAGGGTCTTGCTTTGGTTTTCAAAGAAATGAATCATTATTTCGTAGTTTGTATTGATGGCGCAAATTTAGTTTAAAAAAGTGCAATGCGCAAAGAACAATTATGGAATTGCTATAAATTGATAAGCTCCAATATCAGAGCTTGGTGAT
>CANHNG010000315.1 GCA_947461915.1 Flavobacteriaceae bacterium | reverse complement strand
AGAAGTTCGATAGGTCTTTGCAATAATTCTTTTCCCAGTTCAATAATTTTCTCAATTACTTCTATTGATAGGGTATTGTTAGAAATTTTGTTATAAAAAAAGCGGCAAAATTTTCACTTTACCGCTTTTAATCTCAAATCTCATTACTATTTACCTAACAATAGAATGTCATTGGCAACCACTTCTGTGATATAGCGTTTATTACCCTCTTTGTCGTCGTAACTTCTATGTGTAAGTTTTCCTTCAATGGCAATTTCTTTGCCTTTGGTTACGTACTTTTCAATAATGTCGGCCACTTTCCCCCAAGCGCTTACTCGGTGCCATTGTGTATCTTCAACTTTTTCACCTTTGTCATTGGTGTAATACTCATTGGTAGCGATAGTAATGTTGGCTACTTTTTTTCCTCCGTCAAAAGTTTTAATTTCTGGTTCTTGTCCTACGTTTCCGATTAACTGTACTTTGTTTTTCATTGCATTCATGGCTTTTAAAATTTTAATCTGAATTTATTTCAGATTCGTTACTAAATATGTTTTTGTTAATTTATTTGTTGCGTTACTAAAACGAGTTCAGCATAAACAACGAGGCAAAGTTGTAACGGCTTTTAAAAATTATTCGGTTACTAATCATTTACTTTCGGTTGTAAATGTTTGTAAGCGTTTGTACGCGGAAATATTTTTCTTATATTTGATTGAAATTAAAGAGATTACAATGAGCAAAGTCTGTTTAGAATGTGGTGAAAAAATTGTAGGCCGTGAGGACAAAAAGTTCTGCAGCGATGGCTGTCGCAATGCATTCAACAATAAAATAAACAAAGACAGCACAAATTATATGCGGAACATCAACAACAAGTTACGCAAAAATTATCGCATTTTGTCAAATCTCAATATGGAAGGGAAATCAAAAACCACTAAATCTAAGCTGTTAAGCAAAGGTTTTGACTTTGATTTTTTTACCAACATACTAAATACTGGAACCGGCAACACGTATTATTTTGTGTATGACCAAGGTTATCGTTTTTTAGATAACGATTTTTATATGTTAGTAAAAAAAGAACATTAATTTTATCTCGATGAGAAAAAACAACACTTCCCTGTTTTCATTACTAGCTCTCGTGATATTGCTTTTCGGTATTTTCTTCTTCATGATGCCGCAAAGTTATGACCAAACTGAAGCACCGCTTTCGGAGTTTTCTACAAAAAGAGCTTTAGCAACTGTAAAAGAAATTTCAAAAAAACCACATTTTGTTGGTTCTAAAAATCACGAATTTATTGCTAATTATCTTCAAAAAGAATTACAAGATTTAGATATAGAAACTTCCATTCAGGAAGGTTTTACCATGACCGAAAAAGGAACATTGGTAAAGGCAAAAAATATTGTGGCTACAATAAAAGGTTCCAAAAACACCAAAGCGTTATTATTACTTTCGCATTATGATTCGGCTCCACATTCATTTTCCAAGGGCGCAAGTGACGATGCTTCAGGTATTGCCACGATACTAGAAAGTGTTCGTGCTTTTTTACATAACAAAACGCCGCATAAAAACGACATTATCATTCTGTTTACTGATGCTGAAGAGTTGGGTTTAAATGGCGCAGCGCTTTTTGTGACGCAAAATAAATTAGCAAAAGAAGTTGGTTTGGCTTTGAATTTTGAAGCGCGCGGGAGTTCTGGACCAAGTTATATGTTGATGGAAACTAATGATGGTAATGCCAAAATGGTAAATGCGTTTAAAGCCGGTCATGTGAGTTATCCCGTTTCCAATTCGTTGATGTACAGCATTTATAAAATGTTGCCAAACGATACCGATTTGACTGTTTTTAGAGAACAAGGAAAAATTCAGGGATTCAATTTTGCATTTATAGACAGCCATTTTAATTATCATACGGCGCAAGATAAGTATGAAAATCTTGATCCAGAATCCTTGGCTCATCAGGGAAGTTATTTGTTTCCATTATTAAATTATTTTTCAAATACTGATTTAACCGATTTAAATTCGACCGACAATAAAGTCTATTTTAATATTCCGTTCCAATTTTTGAGTTATCCTTTTGGATGGATTTTCCCAATGCTAATTCTAGCTTTTGGCTTGTTTTTGTTGTTTGTTTTTATTGGTTTAGGCAAACGTGCATTGCATTTAGACGAAATCATTAAGGGATTTGTCCCTCTTTTTGGTTCACTTGTAACGGCTGGTTTATTGAATTATGTGGGTTGGAAATTACTGCTAAATTTTTATCCTCAATACAACAACATTCAACAAGGATTTACTTATAATGGTCATGATTATATATATGCTTTTGTGAGTTTAACAATCGCCATTTGCTTTTTGTTTTATCAAAATAATGGCAAACGAAATCCAGAAATGAGTCAGATGGTGTCGCCATTATTTGTTTGGCTGCTTATCAATCTTGGAATTGCGTTCGAATTACAAGGCGCCGGATTTTTGATTATTCCGGTTATTGCCAGTTCGTTGATGTTAGGTTTTTATGTGCTTACGCAAAAATCGGGTTGGATTTTGAATTGTCTTTTAGCTATACCAACACTGATTATTTTAGTCCCGTTTATTCAAATGTTTCCGATTGGTTTAGGGTTAAAGATTTTATTTGGAAGTGCTGTTCTAACGGTTATGACTTTTACATTATTGTTGCCTATTTTTGGTTCCTATGTCAAAAAAGAAATTTGGGCTATATTTTTTATCTTCGTTTCCATTGGATTCTTTATAAAGGCTGATCAAAGTTCGGATTATACCAATGAAAAAGCAAAACCAAACAGCTTGGTGTATATTTTAGATGTCGATTCAAACAAAGCGAAATGGGCAACCTATGATACTAATCTTGATGACTGGACAAAAACTTATTTGGGAGAAAACCCAAAAGCAGCAACCGCTTTAAATTCGAATAAATTATATAGCAAGTATGGGTCGAATTATACTTTTATGGCAGATGCGCCACTGACTTCTATTCCAAAACCAACCATTGCGTTTCTTAGAGACGCCATTAAAGGGAATCAGCACTTATACAAAATAAAAATCACGCCAAACCGCAACGTAAATCGTTATGATATTTTCATCGCTAACGGAAGCCAAATAAATAATCTGAGAGCCAATGGGGTGAAATCAGTGGATTTTAAAAGTAATATTGCATCTAAAACTTTTGGAAAATT
>CANHNG010000314.1 GCA_947461915.1 Flavobacteriaceae bacterium | reverse complement strand
ATTGTAAAACTTGTCAACCTATTTTAGGACGACTCATAGGGTAAAACTATAATCTAGTTACTTCAAATAAAAAAACAATCTTCAAAGGATATCCGTCGGAAAACGGTTTGCTATTTTTAAAAGGGATTGTCTGTCTACCAAAGTACAATCACCCATATGAATTTATACCCTTTGCTTTCTCAAAAAACCTTTACAATCAAGTAAAATTAAAAATTTCTCAGCGTAAGTAAAATCTAATATATTTTATATCCGACACAAGGTTTTCATTGAGATAAGCCATTTTTGTATAGTTTTTGTATAGTTTTTTGGGATTCAGAAAATAGCCTGAAATATGAATCAATTTATACATTTGCTTTGTAAAAAATTAAATAAATTACTTTTATGAAAAAAATTACCCTTTTAATTGCACTAATGATAGTTTCATTAGGATTTTCACAACCGACCACTAGCGCCACCACTCCGACAAAACTTGCCGCGGACGTTAAGTCTGTTTTTAGTGATGCATACACTAATATCTCGACCGTAGATTTATTTCCAAATTGGGGACAAGGAACATTATACACCAACTATGTAATACCTTCAAGCAGTCCTACTAATAACGTGATAAAATATTCCAATTTAGATTATCAAGGCATCAATATAACTCCCTTAGGAAATCCTCCTGGAGTAGATTTTTCAGCTATGACAACGCTTCATATTGATGTTTGGACACCTGATGTTACATCATTCAAAATTTTTCCAATCGATGATAAAACGGATAAGCTTTTTAAAACGCTTACCCCAACAAAATCTGGTTGGAATAGTTATGATATTGTTTTGGCCACTGATTTTCCAACTTTGAACAAAGCGAGTATTAGACAATTTAAATTTGAAAAAACAACCTTTGTAGTAAAAAAAGAAGTCAATACCATATATTTTGACAATATTTATTTTTGGAGAGCCCCTTTACCTACAGGTACGCCTACAATTTCTTTTGTCATACCTACAAAACTTTATGGAAGCGCTCCTTTTTCTTTAACTCCTTTAATTTCTAGTGATAGTCAAGGTACTTTTACGTATACCAGCAGCAACACTGCAGTTGCAACCATATCAGGCACTACGGTGACGATAAAGGCCGCAGGAACAACAATTATCACGGCAACTCAAGCCGCCAATGGAATATACAATACAGCAACTAAAACAGCTACCTTAGTTGTGGATCCTGCACCAACAATTGCAGCAACAACTCCACCAATTAGAAATGCGGTTGATGTCATCTCTCTTTTTAGTAATGCCTACACTAATATTCCCATTGACACTTGGTCTGAATCGACCGATGATTCATCTATTGAAGATGTAGTCATAGCGGGTAATGATACGAAGAAAATCACGTTTTCTAATTACCTGCAAGTTCAATTTACAGGTGCGGGTCATCATATTGACTCATCACCCATGACTAATTTCCACATTGATATTTGGACTACAACAGCAACTTTAGATAAAGTTTTTAATTTAAAATTTTCTAATTTTGGCGGTGGAGCTTCACTAGCAAACTCAATAGAATTGAATGTAAACAATACAAGTGTTCCTTCCTTGCCCAATCCTAATCCTGGAACTTGGATTTCTTTAGACATTCCTTTTACTACTATAACTGGTTTAAGAAATGATTTGGCAGAGTTAATAATTACATCAAAACTAGGCTTGGTTTATGTTGATAATATTTATTTTTGGAGAGCTCCTTTAGCGGCTGGGACTCCTACAATTTCTTTTGGTATTCCATCAAAAATTATTGGCGATGCTCCTTTTGCTTTAACGACACCTATAATTACCAGTAATAGTTTGGGATCTTTCACCTTCTCTAGCAGTAATACAGATGTTGCAACCGTATCGGGGAACATGGTGACGATAAAGGGAGTAGGAACAACTACCATTACAGCGAATCAAGCGGCTACTGTAACTTATTTTGCTGGTGGTACCAAAACGTCAACTCTAGATGTGCATCCAGTAGCGGCAACAGTGCCACAATCAAGCCAAGCGACAGTAATTCCATTGTATGGGGAAACTTATCCTATTACGAATTATAATTTTGACTTTGGACTAGTTTCCGCTGTTGATCTTGACCCTACATCTGAGGTAAATAATGCTCTTAAAGTAAATTTTGCTAACGGTAACTACGGTCAAGCTTTTGTATTAAGTGACATTTCAGCCATGCAATATGTTCATTTTGATTATTACACGACAGATGCAACAACATTTGCACTTTCTCTTTTGTCTGATGCGTCTCCAAGTGCTGCTTTTGAAGCTAGTTCTACCATTTCAGGAATTGTTAAAAATCAATGGGTACCTGTAAACATTCCAATGTCTACTTTTAAAGCTATTTCAGGATTTAACGCTGCTAAATTTATCCAATTTAAATTTGGAACAGCAACACCAACTGCCGGAACCGTTTATTTTGATAATCTTTACTTTTCACTCACTAATCCTGCTCTTGGAACTCAAAATTTTGAAACTTCAAAAGTGAGTATGTATCCAAATCCAGTAAAAAATACCTTAAACATTGAGGCTAAAGGCTCCATTGAAAGAGTAGCTGTTTACAGTATCTTGGGCCAAGAAGTGATGTCAAAATCTCCAAAAAGCAATTTAACAACTTTGCAAACCAGTGGCCTTCAAAAAGGGACTTATATTGTTAAGTCAACGATTGACGGAAAAACTTCCACTTCAAAATTCATAAAAGAATAAATTATTTTATTCTTTAACAATGTAGAAAGCATCCGCCACGACGGATGCTTTCTTGTTTATGGGACTGCTAACCAATTCATTTTAGTAGATACAAACAATGATTGTAATAATCAATAATTGCTTTGCCTTTCAGTAGTATATCGGCACCAATAATGCCATGAACTGGTTTTGATTTATGTTCCATTAAGGCACTATTCACGTGCGACAAATCAAAAATGACGATTTCAAAGTCGATACAATTCCAGTTGCCTAATTCCAGTTGGTTGCCAACGGCAATTTGTGTACGCATTCCCGTTGCGCCTGCACCGGAAGCTTTTGTCTTCGATTTTGCGGCTTTCAGTTGAAACATTTCAATACTTTCAAAACCCACACAACTATTGCTCGCACCCGTATCTAGTATAAAATTACCCTTCACGCCATTAATGCTTGCTTTCATGAGCAAATGTTGAGTTTTGGTCACTTTGAAT
>CANHNG010000313.1 GCA_947461915.1 Flavobacteriaceae bacterium | reverse complement strand
TGAAAAATGTCACTAGAAGACCCATTCCAGTTGAAATTTATAACTTAATTGAAGGTACGAAAATAGGTACCTATAAATTTGGAGAAAACAGTATTTGCAATGGAAATGAGAGCATAACTATAAATGAACCCGCTCCAGTTCCAAGACAAACTTTGACCTGTACTTATACTGCAAAATGTCCTCAGGGTTATGATGTTTTACCCCCTGTAGGTTCCATGGTTTATTTTAAAGAAGATGGAAATGGTTTTTATTCTTTATTATATACGGTAACTACTGAAAATAAAAACAATAGTGAATTTATTACCGATAGGCTTGTTGAAGGAAAAATATATAATTTTTTAACCTATACAGGAGGTGTTTTAAAGCCACAAGAGCAAACTCATACCATTACTTTAGACGCCATTAATGAATTTCATTTGGATTTTATTATGCCTGCTTCAATTTGTCCATAGCATATCCTTAGATTCAATTAAATATCTTATACAGCATTTCGCGAAATAGATCTGACTGTGACAAAGCATTAGCACCAACTCCTTTGCTTTTGACATCAATATCTCTCAGCGCCGTCACAATTTGGCTAACCTTTTTCATGGGATAATTTTTCAAAGCCAAATCATAGTCTTTTAAAAAATAAGGGCTAACACCGAGAACTGAAGCCACATTTTTTGGATTTCTGTCCTTCAAACCGTGGTATTTTAAAATTTTGATAAAAAATCCGAAGACGGTGCTTGTCGTTACCACCAATGGGTTTGCTTTTTGGTTATCCGAAAAATACTGTACTATTTGAAATGCCTTCAATTGATTTCGGGAACCCAAGGCATTCAATAATTCAAAATTGTTAAAATCTTTGCTGAAACCTATATTTTCCTCAATATGTTTGGGCGTAATTGTGCTGCCTTTGGGCAAAATAATCTGCAATTTCTCGAGTTCATTATTGATTTTACTTAAATCAGTGCCCAAAAATTCCACTAGCATTGCATTGGCTTTGGGTTCAATCGAATAATTTTTTCCAGATAAAACCCTTTTAATCCAGTCGCCCACTTGATTGTCATAGAGTTTTTTACTTTCGTAAACCACTCCTACTTTATCAATAAGTTTGGTCATTTTTTTTCGTTTGTCCAATGTTTTGTATTTGTAACAAAAAACTAACACAGTTGATAGCATTGGGTTTTCGACGTAACTTTCGAGTTTGTCAATGGTTCGTGTCAGATCTTGAGCTTCCTTGACAATTACCACTTGACGTTCTGCCATCATCGGATAGCGTTTGGCCGTCGCAACAATATCTTCTATCGTAACGTCTCGGCCATATAAAACAGTTTGGTTGAAACCCTTTTCCTCTTCCGCTAGGACGTTTTGTTCAATGTAATCCGATAATTTATCAATATAATAGGGCTCTTCTCCCATCAAAAAATAGATGGGTTTGATGTTGCCGTTGTTGATGTCATTGACTATTTTTAAAACTTCGTCCATTTTGTTTAATCTCTTTTATCTATTCTCTAAAAGTCTTACTTTTGCTCAATGCAACAACTTAATTTTCCGATTTATAACTTCCGCTTCAAAAATAGCGAAAATAAAGTGTCTATTTTCGACGAAATCAGGAAAAAATTTATCATTCTCACCCCCGAAGAATGGGTTCGTCAGCACGTAGTTCGTTTTTTATTGGAAGAAAAAAAATACCCAAAATCATTAATAAATGTTGAGAAAGTTTTAAGTGTCAACGGATTGCGAAAAAGATACGACGTTGTCGTTTTCAATCCTGATGGCTCCATCTTTGTTTTAGTGGAATGCAAGGCCCCAGAAATAAAAACCGCACAAGCCACATTCGACCAAATTGCGCGTTACAACCTAGCTTTGAAGGCTCAATTTTTGATGGTTACCAATGGTCATAATCATTACTTTTGTCAAATGGATTTTGAAAACGAGAAATACGATTTTTTGAAAGAACTCCCCGATTATGTATTTAAAAACACAAAGATTTAAATGAAAATAGCTGTTGTCATACTCAATTGGAATGGCGTGAAATTACTGGAACAGTTTTTACCATCAGTTATTCTTTTATCTCCTGAAGCCAACATTTATGTTGCCGATAATGCCTCGACCGATGATTCGATTGCATTTATAAGAGCTCATTTCCCTTCCGTTAAAATCATCCAAAACAAAACTAATCTTGGGTTTGCCCAAGGCTATAACGAAGCCCTTAAAAACGTAAATGCTGAATTTTATGCCTTGGTTAATTCAGATGTTGAAGTGACAGAGAACTGGCTAAAACCCATCTTGAAAACTTTCGAGAACGAACCAAAAACAGCCATAATCCAACCCAAAATATTGGATTTTAAAAACAAGGAATACTTCGAATATGCAGGTGCTTCCGGTGGTTTTATTGATAAATATGGGTATCCGTTTTGTCGGGGTCGCCTTTTTGACACTTTGGAAAAAGACAATGGGCAGTATGATGACAATTGTGAAATTTTTTGGGCTTCCGGCGCTTGTTTTTTTATTCGAAGTACGGCCTTTAAGGAATTACGAGGTTTCGATACTGATTTTTTTGCCCATCAGGAAGAAATAGATTTGTGTTGGCGCGCATTCAATAAAGGCCATGTAATAAAATACAATTCAGAATCGGTGGTGTATCACGTGGGCGGTGCAACGCTGCAAAAAGGAAATTCCAAAAAAACGGAATTGAATTTTAGAAATTCATTACTGATGCTAGCCAAAAATCTTCCGGAAAACCGATTGTTAGCTGTGATTTTTGTTCGCCTTGTTTTAGATGGGATTGCCGCTGTTCAATTTCTTTTTCAAGGAAAGGTCAAACATACCTGGGCAATACTAAAGGCGCACCTATCTTTTTATGGACTCTTTTATCGGCATTTTAAAAAAAGAGGCGAATTTCAATCCGAAAAATACTATAAGACTAAAAGTATCGTTTATTTATACTTCATAAATAAAATAAAAGTATTTAGTGCTATATTTGTGGCTACTAAATAGTATCAACTAAATTTATAAATAACATCTAATTAAACTTTAAACCCTATGAAAAAAATTGTCGTTGCATTATCCGTATTGGTACTTTTAACTTCTTGTGTTACCAAAAAAAAATACGCTGATCTTGAAGCCAAAAATAAAGAAACTCAAGATTTATTGAATACGTGTACCGTAAAGTTGAACTCTTGTTTGGAAGAAAAAGCGGGTCTTAAAGCAAGT
>CANHNG010000312.1 GCA_947461915.1 Flavobacteriaceae bacterium | reverse complement strand
GCTTGCATCATTGATGCCAAACACCTTTGTGTTAATTCTAGAGGAATAAAAGACATCGAAAGCAGCACCGTAACTTCTGAATTTGGTGGAAAATTTAAAAACGAACAAACGCGCAGAGAATTGTTGGATTACATTAAATTCGACACCAAATTTTAGAATTGTTACTTGTTAGTTAATTTTCTTATTATATAAAAATGCCTTTATACAAAACCCAAACCTTAAAAATATACAATTCTCTTTCGGGAGAAAAGGAAATTTTCACCCCAATTCATGAAGGAAACGTGGGGATGTATGTTTGCGGACCGACGGTTTATAGCAATGTGCATCTCGGAAATGTGCGCACTTTTATGTCTTTTGATATCATCTTTAGGTATTTTTCGCACTTGGGTTACAAAACCCGTTATGTCAGAAACATTACCGATGTGGGTCATATTGTGGATGATGTGGACGATGGTGAAGATAAAATTGCCAAAAAAGCACGATTGGAACAATTGGAGCCCATGGAAGTGGTTCAACAATACACCGTTGATTTTCATGAAGTATTAAGTTTCTTCCACTTTTTGCCACCGAGTATTGAACCCACAGCTACGGGACATATTATTGAGCAAATTGAAATCGTCAAAAAAATTATTGACAATGGATTTGCCTATGAAGTAAATGGTTCCGTTTATTTTGATGTTGTTAAATATAATAAGACCAATAATTACGGCATATTAAGCGGCAGAAACATTGATGAAATGTTAGCCAACACCAGAGATTTAGACGGTCAGGGCGATAAAAAAAATGCACAAGATTTTGCGCTTTGGAAAAAAGCCGAACCACAACATATTATGCGATGGCCTTCTCCATGGAGCGATGGTTTCCCAGGTTGGCATTTAGAATGTACCGCGATGAGCACCAAATATTTGGGCAATCATTTTGACATTCACGGTGGTGGAATGGATTTAAAATTCCCGCATCACGAATGCGAAATTGCTCAGAATCAAGCTTGTACAGCCCATGCGCCGGTAAACTATTGGATGCATGCCAATATGCTGACTTTGAACGGGAAAAAAATGGCAAAATCTACAGGGAACAATATCTTACCAAGGGAGATTTTGACTGGAGAAAACCCTATTTTAAGCAAAGCCTTCTCCCCAAGTGTTGCTCGATTTTTTATGCTACAAGCGCATTATAGAAGCAATCTTGACTTTACGAATGACGCCATTCTTGCTGCTGAAAAAGGATTTTACAGATTAATGGAAGCCTTAGATGGATTGGCAGCAATTACGCCAAGCTCGACTTCTACATTAGATATTTCTGGCTGGAAACAAAATTGTTATGACGCCATGAATGACGATTTCAATAGTCCAATTTTGATAGCACAATTATTTGAAGGAGTCCGTTTTATCAATTTATTAAAAGATAATACTGCCACACTCACTTCTGAAGATTTAAAAACACTCCAGTCATCGATGCATTCCTTTGTTTTTGACGTTTTGGGTTTAAAGGACGAGAAAACAATTGGAAACAACAACGAAAAGCTGGAAGGTGTGGTAAATATGCTAATTAACATGCGATTGGAAGCTAGGGCGAATAAAGACTTTGCACTATCAGACCAAATTCGGGATCAGTTAATTACCTTGGGAATCCAATTAAAAGACGGGAAGGAAGGAACCACTTTCAATATTCAGTAATCGAGTCCGATTTTAGATTTTTAATTCCAAAATCATGTTGTCAAGAATCATCATATTTCCATTTGTACTATTGGTTCGTTTTTATCAAAACGCAATTTCTCCTTTTACACCATCAGCTTGTAGGTTTGAACCAAGCTGTTCGAGTTATATGATTGAAGCATTACAAAAACACGGGCTATTTTATGGTGGCTTTTTAGGGATAAAAAGAATATTGAGTTGTCATCCTTGGGGAAAAAAGGGGTATGACCCTGTCCCTTCCTCTCCCCAACCCTCTCCTAAGGAGAGGGAGTTAAAGCACAAAAAATGTAAGCATTAAGGAAAATAGTGAAACTCAAAACAAAAAAAATGTATTTTTACCATAAATAAGAAATAATGACAGACGCTTTAAACATAGTATGGAATCCACCGACTGGTATCGACTTAGGATTTTTTGTGATTCGATATTACAGCTTGATGTTTGTAATCGCTTTTGGATTAGGTTGGTATATCATGAAAAACATATTCGAACGTGAAAACGAATCGCTAGAAAAACTGGATTCCCTTTTTATATGGACTGTTTTAGCCACCTTAATTGGCGCTCGCCTTGGTCATGTTCTGTTTTACGATTGGGAATATTACCGCAATCATCTATTAGAAATATTTTTGCCGTTCCGATTTACCCCAAACTTTGAATTTACTGGTTTTCAAGGATTAGCAAGCCATGGCGCCGCCATATCCATTATAATAGCGATGTATTATTTCAGCAAAAAAGTAATGAGAAGACCCCTGTTATGGATGTTGGACAGAATCGTTATACCTGTGGCTAGTGGGGCTATTTTTGTAAGATTAGGCAATTTTTTCAATTCAGAAATTGTTGGTAAGGAAACGGATTCACCGCTCGGAATAAAATTTGTGAGGGATTACTTCAGTCCAAATGATGCCGTGAATGCTACTCAAATAGCAAACCCAAAAGAGGCCTATCATGCGATTGCCAACGACCCAAAGTTTGCAGAATTACTGCAACAAGTACCTGCCAAACATCCTGCACAACTATATGAAGCTTTTTGTTATATTTTTGTTTTCGCTATTCTATTTTTCTTGTATTGGAAAACAAATGCAAAGGAGAAAACAGGTTTTATATTTGGTCTCTTTCTAGTACTATTGTGGTCTGTACGTTTTGTTGTGGAATATGTAAAAGAAAGTCAAGGCGGTTTTGAAAGTGCGTTGGGATTACTTTCTACAGGACAATGGCTTAGTATTCCATTTATCTTGACTGGATTGTATTTTGTCTTTACTGCTGAAGAACCTATTCATTTATGAGATAACTGCCGGTTTAAAGCAGATGTAAGTTTGATAAAATTAATTCTTTTATCTTCGATGAAGAGCAATTTTTTTATAATGCAAGTGACATCCCAAATTCTATATTACTAGTGTTGAAGCCTGCATTCGAACTTTGAAGTTGTGCATTGGAAATATGACGAAGACTCGGTCTGACATCAAATATCACTTTATCAACTTTAAAAGAAAAACCCAATGCTACAACATCAG
>CANHNG010000311.1 GCA_947461915.1 Flavobacteriaceae bacterium | reverse complement strand
TTTTCATTAGGCAACATGTCCCGTAAGGAATCATACAACGGTTGCATATACGGATCGAGTTTTTCCTTCATATCACCGGGAAGAAATCCGAGATTTTCACCAGCCTCAACAGCCGGACGGGTAAGAATGATGCGCTTGACTTGCTTTTCTTTCAAAGCCTTAACCGCCATGGCAACACCTGTATAGGTTTTCCCTGTACCGGCTGGTCCAACGGCAAAAACCATATCATTCTTGTTCATCGTATCAACCAACAATTGCTGGTTGGGCGTCATGGCTTTGATAATTTTTCCTCCTACGCCGTGTACTAATATTTTATCATGGCCAAAAGTTTTAGCATCCTCCTGAGCGGTACTTTGAATCACTCTCTCGATAACATTGTCATCAATGGTATTGTATCTTGTAAAATGAAGCATCAATCGGTTGAAACGATTTTCAAATTCATCTAGAACCTCCTTTTCTCCAAAAGCTTTCAAAGTTGTTCCTCGAGCAACAATTTTTAATTTCGGATAATACTTTTTAATCGTTTCAAGATGAGTGTCTTGAGCACCCCAAAAATCTTTTGGAGCGATGTCTATGAGCTCGATGATTCTTTCGTTCAAATTGAGTGGTTTTTAAATCAATTAATAAGGCAAAAACATTTTGGTTTCAAACCATAAAATTTAATGTCCAATTTTTTGGGATTTGTTTTTGTTTTTTACTTTTTTTTGGCTTTACTATTATTAACTTTGCATTTCTCAAATTTAATACGTTTTAGGTTCAGTTTTCGTTTTATTTATAAACAATTTTATGTCAATAATTACCCTTACCACCGATTACGGCTTGAAAGACCACTTTGTAGGTGCGTTGAAAGGGAAAATTTTGTCTGAATATCCCGAAGCTACTATCATCGATATTTCACATGATATAGATCCATTCAACACAGTTGAAGCCAGTTATATCATTGGGGCGTCTTATGCCAGTTTTCCTAAAGGGACGGTACATCTCATTGGCGTTGATTTGGAATTCAACAAAGAAAACCAACATATTGTCATGCAGTGGAACGATCACTATTTTATTGCTGCCGATAATGGTATTTTAAGCATGCTTTCACAAAAAATTGTTCCCCAAAAAATAGTGGCCATCAATATTCACGATCGCTTGCCAAACGAAGCCTCCGATTTAGATGTTTTCGTAAAAGTAGCCTGTCATATTGCCAAAGGTGGTTTGTTAAACATAATTGGCAAAGAATTAAAAAACATTAAACAAGTTGTCGATTTACAGGCTGTTATCGTCAATGACGGGAATTCGCTAAAAGGATATGTGATTTACATCGACCATTTTGGTAATGTAGTGACCAATATTTCAAAAAAACAGTTTCTAGAAGTAGCGAAAGGAAGGCCCTATGAAATTGTGATGCGAACCAAAAACATCAAAACCATTCTGCCCAATTATTCGGCGATTGCCAGTTCCGAGAAATATGAAATCAAGAATTATGAAGGCGAAAAATTAGCAATTTTCAACGAAGCCGGATTTCTAGAAATTGCCATTTTTAGAAGTAATCCCTCCAAAGTAGGTTCTGCCAACAGCCTACTAGGATTGAATTATAGAGACGTCATAAATATAAAATTTGTTTAACTATTTTCCGTTTAAGGTTTAGTCAAAACCTAAACCCACAAACTTACAAACTTATAACCTCATAATCTTTTTAATTTTAAAAAATGAAATCAATAGTATTACGAGAAATAAAATCCTTTTTTGGTTCACCGATAGGGTATTTGGTTATTGCTGTTTTCCTGATTGGGAATGGCTTGTTCCTTTGGGTTTTCGAAGGAGAATACAATATCTTAAACAGCGGTTTTGCCGACTTGAGTCCGTTTTTTACATTGGCACCTTGGATTCTGATTTTCTTGATTCCAGCGGTAACGATGCGCAGTTTTTCGGACGAAAAAAAGCAGGGAACCTTGGAGTTATTATTGACAAAACCTTTGAGTATTTGGCAAATCGTCAACGGAAAATTCCTGGGTTCGATGTTATTAATTGTTATGGCGATTATCCCAACATTCATCTATGTCAAAGTCATCTCTAGTCTGGGAATGTCCGATGACAATATCGATTTGGGCAGCACAATGGGTTCTTATTTTGGATTATTATTCCTGATTGCGGCCTATTCCGCCATTGGAATCTTCACTTCTACCCTATCCGAAAATCAAATCGTGGCGTTTATTGTGGCGGTATTTTTATGCTTCTTTTTTTTCTTTGGATTCGAAAGTATGGCAACAATTATTCCTGGTTTTCAAAGTCTAATTTCAGGTCTTGGAATGCAAAATCATTTTAAAAGCATGGGTCGTGGCGTGATTGACACACGGGATGTTGTTTATTTTACGAGTATCACGGTTTTATTTCTGTCTTTTACAGCTTATAATTTAAAATCCATCAAATCGTAATGACTACTATCCAGAAAAAAAACATAAAATCCCTGTTCATTCTCATTGCCATCGTACTGGTTTTAAATGGAATAAGCGGTTCTTTTTTCCACCGGTTTGATTTAACCAAGGACAAAAGATACACACTGTCTCAAACTTCCTTGAATATTATCAAGCAAGTTCAAAATCCTCTGTATATCAAAATCTACTTGCAAGGCGATTTCCCGGCTGAATTCAAAAGGCTGCAAAGCGAAACGCAGGATTTATTGGAAGAATTTCAAGCCTATAACAAGAATATTGTTTTCGAATTTGTTAATCCTTTGGAAAACAAAGACGAAAGTATGGACAATATCAAGGAGCTGTATATAAAGGGACTCACGCCAATAAACATAACCGTTGACGACAAAGGAAAACAATCACAGGCAATGGTTTTTCCGTGGGCAATTGCGGTTTACAACAATAAAGAAGTTAATGTTCCCTTGTTGAAAAATATCATGGGAGCTTCGACTACTCAAAAAGTAATTGGTTCTGTGCAACATCTGGAGTATTCCATCGCCGACGCCATAAATAAAATTACGAAAGACAAACAGAAAAAAGTAGCCGTCATCAAAGGAAACGGTGAACTTCAGGATGTTAAAATTGCTAAATTCCTGATGCAAGTACGGGAAAGTTATCACATTGGCCCCTTCACATTGGATTCGGTGGCGCGAAACCCAAAGGGAAGTTTGGAAGCTTTGCAGCAATACGACTTGGCAATTATTGCCAAACCAACAGAAACGTTCTCTGATGCCGAAAAACAAGTCTT
>CANHNG010000310.1 GCA_947461915.1 Flavobacteriaceae bacterium | reverse complement strand
TGTCTCATAGTGGTGTCTCCTCAATTTTTTAAGTGTACAAATCTTATACGTATGGAGTATCAAAAAAGTTACAAAAAAAGAAAATAGTTACAATTCTTTTTCAAATAACTGTATTTAGATAATAAAAAAGTTGGCCAAAACAGCGATGGTTTAAAAACCAATGCTTTCAATACTCATAAGATGAGACAAAATAAGATTAGAGTTCTAGAAAATTGGCAACATTTTTACCATTCCACTGTCCTGAAAATTTATAGGGAATAAATCTTGCAAATAGTTCTTCTTTATACCATTTGAGTTTTCTGGTAAGACGAACCACCTCTTTATGCTTTTCATTTTTATAGGCATAATCAATCATTTCGGCTTGAGTTTTCCATATGCTTAAAGTAGCTTGTTGGATTAAAGGCCATTCGCCAACACCAATTGATAGCGCTAATCCATCATAATCTTCTAGACTTTGACTCACATGACCGACTTTTCTCCAAAAAGAAATCAATTTTGAAAGCCGAATACTAGCTCGTGTTAAAACCATAACTGGCATATCTAAAGCCAATGTGGCATCAGAAACAAAAGGTTGCTTTCCGTCCCATTTTCCGTGAGCTTCTGCTGCTTGCGCAAAAACGGTGAATGATTCAGAGCTTTTAGATTTATAATTGTTATAAAATGAATTTTTTTCAAAAAAATTAGTAGCAAGCATTTCTGAATCCCAGATACATAATAATGCATACGTACCAAAGTTTGGTTTCGAACTAAAACCATTTTCAGCACCTGAACCTAATAGTTTGTAGAATACTAGTCCTGCAATATTTTTGAAATGAGCATGTCCTAATTGCATCTGGGACAATGCCCAAAGTTTGTTGGAAAAAGTTTCCAATTTAAAGAATGTACAAGTAGTTATTTGGCTCATAAATGAATTATATTTCGAATGGGTTTGTGATTCTAAATGAGATTATTTCTTTTCAACAGCCACTAAACGTATTCTCAGTGGAGATAGCTTTAAAATGGAAATAGGTGTTGTCAACACTTTTGGTAAAAGAAAACTTTAAAAGGATATTAATCTAAATAAATGCTTAATTTGCGTATAGGATTTTAGATTTTTTTGCGGCATCTTGAATGTATTTTTTCTTAATAATTAACATTCCAAAACTTTCGCCACCATCTTTTCCAGTGTTTTTATGATGCATTTTGTGCGCACGACGCAACGCTAAAATATAGACGTTTTTTGTTTTGGTAAATACTTTAAAACGTTGGTGAATTATCAGGTCATGTACAAAAAAATAAGCTATGCCATAGGATAAAATACCAAAACCCACCCATGTGTACCAAGCATATTGGTTCATCATTCCATACATAATTAGCAACCAACTTGGTACGGCATAAATGATAAAAAATAAATCATTTCGTTCAAACCAACTTTTATGGTCTTTCTTATGATGATCTGCATGAAAATACCACATAACACCATGCATAATGTATTTGTGATTAGCCCAAGCAGAAAATTCTGTTAGTATAAAAGTGACTAAAACGATACTAGTATTAATTATTATTTCCATATTAAATAAATATAAATAAAAAGGTGAAAAATATTATTTGTAACATCAATATTATGAAGGATACATTACGATTACCTTTTATAATTGTAGGGTAAAAAAAGTACGATGTAAAAAAAGCAACTCCAATCCAACTCAGATAATTATTCAAACTAGGTAATCCACCTTCAAATTGCCAAAAATCAAGTTTTGGTGCCACTTGTTCAATAACTAAGTCGATAAGGGTTACAAGTAAAGCAGCCACAATCAAAACAGTTATTTTGTTTGCAAAGATACGACTTACTACTATGATTCCGGCACAAATGAGCATTGCCCAATTGATCGAAATGACAAGAGGTACATTAAGTAATTTATAACCTAATCCATTTCCGTACGAATATCTTCCAAAAATGAGTCCAGTTTTTACGCCAATTACTTCAATAATAAAACCTAAAAAAGCAATAGAAAAAAAGGCGACGAGAAATTTTTTATCGGCTAGTGGACTATGAATTAAAAAAACAAAACAAGTTAGTAATAAAGTATAAGGCGTAAAAGGACTAAAAAAAGAGGGATTAACTACAAAACCAATTGAGCCAGATACATATACTAGAATTAGGAAATATAAAAAATATGATTTGTACGTTTCTTTCATAGCATTTCTTGTTCTACTATAAGTTGACTGGCTATTTTTGCACTAAAAAGGCAAAGTGGAATACCTCCTCCAGGATGCACACTTCCTCCAACAAGAAACAAATTCTTAATACTTGACGAAAAATTAGCATGTCTTAAAAATGCCGCAAATTTATTGTTGCTAGAGTTGCCGTACAGTGATCCGCCGAAAGAAGATGTTTGGTTTTCAATATCAATGGGACTTAAAGTGCTTTCTGTAATGATGTATTTTTCGATATCTGTTTTTAACATACTATTGATTTTTTCAATAACATTTTTTCGAATTGCTGCTGCATAATCTATACTATCGCTTTTATTGTGCGGTACATTCACCATTACAAACCAGTTTTCACAACCTTCTGGCGCATCATCTTTGCAATATTTTGAAGTAATATTGATGTAAATTGTAGGGTCGTCAATTGGAAATTGTTTTGAAAATAAATGATCAAATTCATTTTTATAATCATCACTGAACATAATATTATGCAATCCTAATGCTTCAAATTCTTTATTTATTCCCCAATAAAAAACATAGGCGCTGCTTGATTTTTCTTGTTGAATAAGCTTTTTAGGGGTAAAAGATTTTGGTAAAAGGTATTTGTAAAGTACATGGATATCTACATCGCTAGCCACAATAGCAAAGGGATAATTGACGCCATTACTTTTAATAGAAGAAATACGGTTATTAGACCCAACCTCTAGGGCTTCAACAGTTGCATTGTAATTAATAGTTACATTCGCTTCTTCAGCGAGTTTGACCAAATGTGTGGTTATTTGATGCATGCCTTTTTTTGGCAAATAAGCCCCAAGATTGAACTCTAAATGCGAAATCATATTGATTAAGGCAGGTGCTTTGTATGGATTTGAACCGTTGTAAGTTGCAAATCGATTGAACAGTTGTACTGTTTTTTGATTGGAAAATGTTTGCGAATTTTTTTCGTTCATTGTACTGAATAAACCTAAGAAAGGGGAAAAAAATATACCTTTTAAAGTCTTAAAATTAATAAAATTTTTCAGTTG
>CANHNG010000309.1 GCA_947461915.1 Flavobacteriaceae bacterium | reverse complement strand
CGAGGATCGCAAGAAAATAGAAAGAGCCATTGTTACTTTAGACAAATCAATTCCGGTTGAAGTTGAAACGGATGATGATATGTTGCTCAATGAAATGCAACGACAAGAACAGTTGCGAAAGGAACTAAAACAACAAAGGAAAAAACGCATCCAAATTACGGTGGTTTCGGTTTTTCTATTATTTTTTGTGACGACCACTTTTTTTATTGTCACTAAAGGGTTTGATTATGTCATAGATAACGTCTTTGGAAATTCGTCAAAAGAATTATTGGAAGGCGAATGGATCCGAAGCGATTATGGAAATCCTGCCGTGAGAATCGAAACCCCTGAAGTGCTCAAAAGGATGGATTTAACCAAAACACTGCCTTCAAACGGAATGGCATTGATTAAGGAAATGCAATCCTTCGCCTACGGAAGTATGACGAACAATTTTTATATTATGGCATCTACCTTAAAATATAAAAAAGAAGGCGAAATAGATTTGTCAAAATCATTGGATGGAGCCCTGCAATTGATAGAATCTCAAGGAGCACAAAACATGATTGTTAAGCAAGAAGAATTTGAAACCAAAGAGGGAATCAAAGGAATTAAGGGATACGGAACCTTTTCTAAAATTGATGATGTCATTAAAAACAGCGCCAAATTGTATTATGAAGTATTGCTTTTTAGTCAAGATGGCGGATTACAGCAAATTATGATTTTCCACGAAGAAGGCGATACATATGCCAATGAAATTTCAGAACGAATCTTGAGCTCAGTTGAACTTCAAAACACAAAACAATAATGGCAAAAGTGACATTTTTAAATCCAGCGTTTTTTTGGCTCTTTCTTCTGATTCCGATCGCTATTGCTTGGGTATTTTGGAAAAGAAACCAGGAATCGGCAACATTAAAGATTAGTTCACTTCAAGGATTTAAGGGTTCAAATTCCTTCATGGCAAAGCTAAAACCAGTATTGAATGTAATGCGGCTATTGGCGTTAAGCTCCTTAATTGTGGCGATGGCAAGGCCTAGAACCGTTGACGTGAGCAATAAAACAAAAACCACAAAAGGAATAGATATTGTTATGGCGGTTGACGTTTCGGGTAGTATGCTCGCCAAGGATTTGAAGCCCAATCGGATGGAAGCGTTAAAAAGAGTCGCTGCCGATTTCGTCGAAGAAAGACCAAATGACAGAATTGGACTCGTGGTCTATGCCTCTGAAGCCTATACAAAAACACCCGTAACCAGCGATAAGGCTGTAATTCTTGAAGCGATAAAAAGCATCAAATACGACAATGTTTTGCAGGACGGTACAGGAATCGGAATGGGATTGGCGACCGCGGTAAACCGATTGAAAGACAGCAAAGCCAAAAGCAAGGTGATTATTCTTTTGACTGATGGGGTAAACAATGCGGGTTTTATCGAACCCGAAACCGCTTCGGATATTGCCAGACAATATGGGATTAAAGTATACACCATTGGGATTGGAACCAACGGCATGGCAGAGTTTCCGTATGCAATCGCCCCTAACGGACAATTTTTGTTCAGAATGATGCAAGTGGAAATTGACGATCAATTATTAAAAAGTATTGCCCGAAAAACGGAAGGAAAATATTTTAGGGCAACGAGCAATAACAAATTAGCCGAGATATATGAGTCAATCAACAAACTGGAAACTACTGAAATCAAGGAATTGAGATTCTATGATTATGACGAAAAATACAGACCCTTTGTTTGGTTTGCAGGGTTTTTGCTTCTACTAGAAATAGGATTAAGAAATACAGTGTATAGAAGTTTTATATAAGAACATTGCTATTGGCTTTTGGCTAATGGCTAATTACTTTTTTTGAGAATGGAATTAGACGAATCAAAATATTTATACCTTCTTTTTTTACTACCCATTTTGGTGTTGCTTTTTCTATACAACCAATATTGGAAAAGAAAGAAACAACGTGAATTCGGCGACTTGGATATGGTTAAAAAGCTAAGTCCCGAAAAATCAGTTTTCAAACCTATTTTGAAGTTAATCGTGATGCTTCTGGCATTGTCAGCATTAATTTTAGGATTGGTAAATCCGAAAATCGGGACCAAAATGGAAACCGTAAAGCGAGAAGGAATTGATATTGTTTTTGCAATGGACGTCTCCAAAAGTATGCTCGCCGAAGATGTTGCCCCAAGCCGCTTAGAAAAAAGCAAACAAATTGTTTCGCAAATTATCAACCAACTAGGAAGCGACAGAATAGGAATTGTTGCTTATGCCGGAAGCGCCTTCCCGGTTTTGCCCATCACGACTGATTATGGCGTGGCAAAAATGTTTTTGCAAAGCATGAACACCGGCATTGTTTCTTCGCAAGGAACGTCGCTGGATGAAGCCATAAAATTATCGTCAATGTATTTTGATGACAAGAGTAAAACCAGTAAATTATTGATTCTAATTTCGGATGGTGAAGATCATTCCGAAGGTGCCGAGGAGGCCGCCGAAGAGGCGAATAAACTCGGTATGAAAATCATAACAATTGGGGTTGGAACCGAGAAAGGAAGCACAATTCCGTTGAGAAGAAATGGCATCGTCGAAAGTTTTCAAAGAGACAATAACAATGAAGTGGTTGTAACTAAGTTAAACCAAGAGAGTTTAACGACTATTGCAAAAGCTACAAAAGGCGGCTATGTAAACGGAAATAACACCAAAGAAGTGCTTGAGTATGTCAAAAATGCGCTGAACAATATTCAAAAAACGGAATTTGAAGCTACACAAATGGCCGACTTTCAATCGCAATTTCAATGGTTTTTAGGTTTTGCTTTTGCCTTGTTGTTTTTGGATATTTTCTTTTTGGAAAGAAAAACAAAATGGGTGCGAAAGTTAAATTTATTTAACGAAAAAGAATAATGAAAAACTTTGTATTATATCTGTTGTTATTATTTTATTTTGCAGTTTCGGCGCAAGAGATAGACAAAACTTTGCCAAAAGCGAACGAAGAATATGCTCAAAATAAATTCGTTGATGCTGAGGCCAATTATCGAATTTCGCATTCGAAATTCCCAAAAAGAACTGCGGCACCTTATAATTTAGGAAATGCAATTTACAAGCAAAACCAAATTGAGGAAGCTAAATTTGCCTACGCAAAGGCCATTGAAATTACAAAATCAAGAGCCCAGAAGCACAAAGTATTTCACAATTTGGGCAATGTTTTCATGAAAGAAAAAAATTATACAGAAGCAGTAGAAGCCTATAAAAAT
>CANHNG010000308.1 GCA_947461915.1 Flavobacteriaceae bacterium | reverse complement strand
GGCTTCCATCTTTGTTTTTAATTCCTTAATTAAGGACGCGTATTGGGGGTCGGATGAGATATTGTTGACGCAATCAGGATCTTTTTCTAAATCAAAGAGCTCATCAGCAGGGCGTTTGCCAAAAGATAATGTAAAATAATTATAATCTTTATCCCCTTCTTTTAAACCCGTCAAATAGTTTTTTGTTGGCGAATCATCGCAATTGTTATAGTTAAATTCTGGATCTCCAACAGGCCATCTATTCGGTTTATAATTGTGGGAGTATAGATATTTATCCGTTCTAATGGCTCTAACTGGATAACTAACAGCAATTTGACCCCCATCCCTAGTGCCATTATCGTGACGTTCTTTTCCAATTAAGGAATACGATCTCTTGGCATCGATTCGCCCTGATTTTTCAGATACTAAGGCATTCAGAAAACTTTTACCCGTCATTTGCTTGTCTGGTTTTAGTCCAGCTGCTTCCATTAGGGTTGGGGCTACATCAGGAAAGTTAATAAAATCGGTCACTACTCTCCCCGGAATTATTTTGTCTCCCCATCGTACTACAAAAGCTTCGTGAAAATCCTCATCATAAATTTGTCCTTTTACATATGGGAAAGGCATTCCTTGATCCGAGGTGGCGATAATAATGGTATTGTCTAACAAACCGCGCTTTTCGAGAGCCGCCAATGCCAATCCTATTTGACGATCATGGTACTCCACTTCTACGCCATAATCGGCCAAATCACCGCGAACTAATTCATTGTCAGGAAAAAACGCTTGAACTATAACTTTACTCAAATCTTTATTCTCCTTTTTATAAGAATCTTTTTCATATTTACGGTGCGCTTCATGAGTTCCAAACCAAAAGCAAAATGGCTTTTCCGTGTCTCTTTTGGTTAGAAATGCTTCGAAGTTAGCCGCATAATCTTGTTTGCTTATTCCTTTATAAGGAGGCGTAAGTGAGATGTCATTGTATTCCCAACCCGCAGGATTGTGTTCTCCGTAGTACACTCCGGGCCCCCAACCTTTGCCTGTATACCCTATAGCATATCCACTTTTCTCCAACAATTCAGGGTAAAATTTCCATTTGGGAGGTATAACGGGAATGTGATTAGCCGCTTCTTCCAGTTGCCAAGAATACCTTCCTGTCAAGAAACAAGCTCTGGATGGTGAACATTTTGGATTACAAACATAGGCATTGGTAAAAAGTGCTCCTTCATTTGCAATTCGATCAAAATTGGGTGTTTTTATATATTTAGAACCATACACCCCCATACTATTTCGTGAGATGTCGTCCCCCATAATAACAAGAATATTTGGGCGCTTATTTTGGGCCAATCCTTCAATCGAATGGAAAAAACTTAATGTTAACAAGAAGGAAGAGGTCAATAAGTAAAAACTTTTTTTCATTTTTTTTAGATTCATGGTAGTACACTAATTTATTTTCGTTGAATGTTTACTTCAATGCCGTTAAAAATATCATCGATTGAGTCTGTATTTACCAATGCAAAATCAGACTCCATTTTTCCACTATGGTTTAGCTGAATGTCAGCAACTTCAACCGTTACCGATTTCCACTGGTTATCGCCCTTTCCTTTTACCTCAAGGGCTGTTTTCATTTCTTTTCCTTTGTTGTATTGTAATGCCCAAGTTGAACCTGCATTTTTATCCAACCAGGTAATGGTAAATTTTAAACTTTTCGGTTTTGAAGCAAACACCTCATCATCAAATTTAAAATACATCGTGTTTTTGCCGGTTGCGTTTTCGAAGGAACGAGCAAAACGGTCGTATTTAGAAGAGTTTTTATCAATTTCACCTCTAATCCTGAAAAGTCCTATGGAAGTTTCGTCGGGTTTAATTTGATGCAAGAAACGTTCATAATTTCCTTCTGCAATGTCCCATCCGGCATCATTATACCCCTTTTGTCTCTCTCGCTGGTCCACTTGACCTATAGCGGCTGATTCTAAATCATCTATTCTTGCCCCTCTTGAGGCATAGGCATTACAAATGTTGGTATAACGTTCCAAGTTTTTCACTTTTGCTTTTCCGAATTTTTTTTCGGGGAATTTTATCGTATCGGCAGCATTTAGACCTTCATGAAAAACTGAAAAAGCCGTAGTGGCAGTAGCTGGATAGACTTGTTGAGCGTATTTATTGTACATTTTAAAAATGTCTCTAATTTCAGGATGTCCCAAGGCATATTGAATAGCTTTTTTAGTGCAATTATAAGACGACAATCCCGTATTAATTCCGCTAAGGGCTGACCAATAAAATCCCAATTCTGTATTGATATTAAATATTGGTTTTCTCCATGACTCATCCATTTCAGAAGCTGAGAACAGTTTCATCCCTTTTGGATTGATTAAATAAGGATTCCATTGCTCCTTGAAAGATTGTTCGCCTGTTAAATGGTGCCCCCTGTTATAAGCGCCCCCTTTAATACCAAAACCAATTTTCGGGTCGATGGTATTCATCACCCAGTTAAAAGCAATAGGTTGTTTTACAGGATCAACATTATTAAAAGTCAAAACAATTTGACGGTCAGACACATCATTAAAATACTTCTTAAATTGCTCGAATGCCTCTAAACGATATTGTTCCCAATCTGTTTTTTTGTTAATGGCAAACTTTTCATCTTCTGGTTCCCCTTTGTAGGGTGCTTCGTCACCGGTAGCTCCCGTTTTTACTTGTACAAAGGCAATACAATCAAATTTATTTTTGGGCTGATTTCTTAAAAAAAGGGAGAATTGTTTAATCAATTCAAAATAATATTTCTTGTGTGTTTCATTTAAGTAATAGGGGTAATTGGCAAATTTTACAGCATGTTTTTCAGGTTTATCGCTAATTACTTTTACTAACGGCACACCATTATCATAGAGCCATAAGGGTGAATTAGGTCCTACATTAACACTCACTTTCACAATTTTATGATACTTCGCCGCCTTATCTAACACTTTTTGAAATTCAGAAAAATCAAATTTACCAGGGCCATTAGGCTGAACCTCTGCCCAAGTAGCCGAGACTTCTATCCCCAGGACAAAATCGGCCTTCGGATCGGAATAATCATCAACTCCTCCTCCACGATCCCATACCCCATAAGTACTTACAGGAACCGCAATCTTTTGCGCTTTTGATATAATGACACAAAAAAAGAGTGCAACAATCAGTAAACTTAAATTCAATCTATTTTTTTTCATTTTATTAAATATTTATTGGACTTTTATTTTTTAATTAGTTTTTGAG
>CANHNG010000307.1 GCA_947461915.1 Flavobacteriaceae bacterium | reverse complement strand
GTACACCGTTATGCTTACCACAAGTTTAGAGCCAGTTTATGGAATTGTTTTGGCCTATTTTATCATTGGCGGAAAAGAAAAAATGAGTGTTGAATTTTATGTGGGAGCGCTAATAATTGTTGTCGTTGTTGTTATTAACGGAATCGTAAAACACTTTTTTGCGGATAAATAAAAATCGGGGTTTACTAATTTTATGGAAGCGATAGGTCTTACATAAATAAAAAATATCCGTTTTTGATAATTTTAAATTTTATCTTTGCACTTCAAATCAAAAAACAAATACACTAAATTCATGGAATATTTAGACTTTGAACTTCCAATAAAAGAACTTGAAGATCAGTTAGACAAATGTCTCGTTATTGGTCAGGAATCGGATATTGATGTAACGAATACCTGCAAACAAATCAATAAGAAACTAGAAGAAACTAAAAGGTATATTTATAAAAATCTAACTGCTTGGCAGCGCGTACAATTATCAAGACATCCAAACAGACCTTATACATTAGATCACATCAATGCACTTTGTGGCGACACTTTTCTAGAACTTCACGGAGATAGAGGGTTTAAAGATGACAAAGCCATGATAGGTGGTTTAGGTAAAATTGACGGTCAATCTTTTATGATCATCGGTCAGCAAAAAGGATACAATACCAAAACGCGTCAATATAGAAATTTTGGAATGGCCAATCCCGAAGGCTATCGAAAAGCGTTGCGATTAATGAAAATGGCAGAGAAATTTGGCATCCCAGTTTTGTCATTAGTAGACACTCCGGGAGCTTTTCCTGGAATTGAAGCTGAAGAACGCGGACAAGGAGAGGCAATTGCTAGAAACATCATTGAAATGATTCGGATAAAAGTACCTGTGATTGTTGTTGTTATAGGTGAAGGTGCCTCAGGTGGTGCACTAGGAATAGGAGTAGGCGATAAAGTTTACATGATGGAAAACACCTGGTATTCCGTTATTTCACCAGAATCATGTTCGTCAATTTTATGGAAAAGTTGGGATTATAAAGAACAAGCAGCCGAGGCTTTAAAATTGACCTCTTCGGATATGAAAAAGCAAAAATTGATTGATGATATAATTCCAGAACCATTGGGAGGAGCTCATTATGATAGGGATACTACCTTTAAAACAGTGGAACAATATATCATGAAAGGATTCAATGAGTTGAAAGACTTATCAACACAAGAATTAGTTGCTCAAAGAATGAAGAAATACAGTGAGATGGGCGAGTATAAAGAGTAAAAATCTTACATTATATGTTTTCATCCGAAGCCTTATGGCTTCGGATTTTTTTTGGGTTATTAACAAAAAAAATTGTTTATTAACATTTTTTTGTAATAACTCAGCGATTCTTTTTTTTTATTTTTCACTACTTTCGTCCTATGGAAAATGTCAGGAATATAAACCCAATTAAAATAGATAAAACAACCATCATCAACCTTGAAAAAGGGAAATTGCCACCGCAAGTTCTCGATTTAGAAGAGGCTGTACTTGGTGCGATGATGATTGACAAAAAAGGGGTCGATGAGGTCATAGACATTTTACAACCGGATGCTTTCTATAAAGAGGCACACAAATATATTTTTGAGGCTATTGTTCAGCTGTTTACAGAAACTCAACCAATTGACTTGTTAACCGTTTCTGCCCAGTTGCGAAAAAACGCAAAATTAGACTTGGCTGGAGGTGATTTTTACCTGATTCAGCTAACACAAAAAATATCCTCTTCCGCGCATATCGAATTTCACTCCAGAATCATACTCCAAAAATATATCCAACGAAGCTTAATTCGCATTTCTTCTGATATTATCGAGGAATCCTACGACGAAACCACCGATGTTTTTGATTTATTGGACAAAGCCGAATCGAAACTGTATGAAGTTACCCAAGGAAATATAAAACGAAGCTCCGAAACGGCACAAAGTTTAGTGTTACAAGCCAAGAAGAGAATTGAAGAAATTGCCAATCAAAAAGGATTAAGCGGCGTAGAGACTGGTTTTACAAAATTGGATGCCATTACCTCTGGTTGGCAACCTAGCGATTTAATCATTATTGCCGCTCGACCAGGGATGGGAAAAACAGCTTTCGTACTCTCTATGGCCCGAAATATAGCCATAGATTTTGGACATCCTGTTGCCTTGTTTTCTCTAGAAATGTCCTCTGTACAGTTGATTACCAGATTAATTTCTTCGGAAACAGGTTTGTCTTCTGAAAAATTGAGAACGGGAAAGTTAGAAAAACACGAATGGGAACAATTGAGCGTGAAGGTTAAAAATTTGGAAAAAGCACCACTTTTTATTGACGATTCCCCTTCGCTTTCTATTTTTGATTTAAGGGCAAAAGCAAGGCGTCTAGCTTCACAACACGGCATAAAAATAATCATCGTCGATTATTTGCAATTGATGACTGCAGGTGGAAACGGGAAAGGTGGCGGAAACCGAGAGCAAGAAATTTCTACGATTTCAAGAAATTTGAAAGCCTTGGCCAAGGAATTAGGTATACCAGTAATTGCGCTGTCTCAATTGTCCCGTGCGGTAGAAACGCGTGGATCCAGCAAAAGACCTTTATTGTCTGACCTTCGTGAATCAGGTGCGATTGAGCAAGATGCGGATATTGTGTCCTTCATCTACAGGCCAGAATATTATAAAATTGACGAATGGGATGACGACGAGCAAACACCATCCGCTGGTCAAGCCGAATTTATCATTGCCAAACACCGTAACGGTTCCCTAGAAAATGTCCGATTGAAATTTATCGGAAATCTAGGTAAATTTGATAATCTCGACGATTATAGCGGAAGCTTTGACGATTTACCATCCAAAATGAATCATGATGACAACCCTTTTCAAACCAAAAACCTTCCTTCACCAAACGAAGCCTTTGGCAGTAATTTAAACGGGGATGGGGATGATGACGATATGCCCTTCTAAAAAATAAATTTAAATTAGCCTGAAAAGCGAATTTTTTTTTGTCCTTTGGGTCAAATAAAAACGACTATATTTGACGTAAAAATCTCAAAATGGCTTCAAAAAAGTTATTCTACATCCTTATAATTCTAGTTTCCTTTTCGGTACGCGCATCCTTTATCTTGTTGCCAATGGATGAAACTACCCAACAAAATCATCTTAAAGCTTACGGAATTACCTATTGGTGTATCGAAAAAAAATACAAAGCCAGTTTGTTACTCAATTACCGAGGGGGATCCTTTTTATTTCCTGATGCACTCGATATTCGAAAAG
>CANHNG010000306.1 GCA_947461915.1 Flavobacteriaceae bacterium | reverse complement strand
ATTTTATTGATGAATTTTCTCCCCTCATGTAATAAATTCTTTTCTTCATTTGTTATTTCTTTATGAGTACATAAAAGATTTATCGCTTGCTCAAGTTTCGTTCTCTTTGCTTCAGGAAGCAGGTTTGCATTGTTTGCATGCATTCGAATCGCAATTTCAAAAACTGCACATTTTCGAAAAGTTACATCATCTAAATCTAAATCTTTTATTTTGCCATATTGGTTATAACATGAAATTAGAAATTCCTTCAGTGAAGGGCCTGATTTAAAAAGTCCTTCAAAATCAAATTCATAATTGGGATTGTTTTCTTCGGCACGAATTTTCCCGTTACTATATATAACCATAAAAGGAATATCACCTCCAATAATTCTTAAAAATGTTGCATAGTCACCATGCCGAATTGCATCAAATTCATTTTTAAAAGGCGCAGTATCAAAGCCATTCTTTAGAACTTTGAGCATAAATCCAATTGCGCCTTCAATTATTAGTGTCATCTAATTTAGAAACTTTGTGTTTTTTTCTTTTTGGACACCACTCCAAGAGGGTTTATTTATTTTCCGATGCAATAGCAAGTACCAGTAATCCGGCTAAAATACCTAATGCAGTATTTTCATTTTGTTTTTTACGTTGGGCTTCTGCTTTTTGAATTGCAATAATTTGGTCTTGCTTAATTTTGTTTTGAGTAATGATTCTTTTGCGAAATTTTAAAAGGTCTTTTTTAATTTCTTCTAAAGCTGCATCTGTATTGTTGGGGTCGAGTTGAATGTAATCTTTGCCGTAATTGAATCCTTTAATTTGATTTTCAAAACCCATTTGAATTACTTGAATAAATGGCTTCCTTTGGCTTTTTAGATAGCCTATTTCTTGTTGTACAAAATGTGAATTGTACCCTTTTTCTGTGAGTAGTACCAAGCCAATATCTGATTTTTGAATCATTGCTTCAATTTTTTCAGTAATGGATGAATCAACTGAACGAGTATGTTCCGCAATGAAAAAATTCAGGCCATAAGGCTTTAAAGTTTTTTCAATATTCTCTATTATAGTTTTGTCTGCTATTGCATGGCTTAAAAAAATATTCATAATTAAAGGGCGATTCTGTTATTGTATAGATAGGTTTGAAATCCAATAAAAGCATTTCTGATAGATGGAATATCTCCTAATTCCTTTTTTGCATCTGCAATTGCATTATATTTCAAAATTAAAAGATCTCCTATTTTAGAATCGTCCAATTCTTCAACGCCTTGTTTTACATACTGGCTCAATACGAAGTTTAAAAACTCTTGCTGTTTTGGGTCATAATTGTCCAAGTGAATTTTTGCTTTATCTGCTCTTGTTGCTCTTTCTAAAATGTCAGAATGAAAAGCGATGTAGGCTAAAACATCATACATGTCGCTGTTTTCAGCGTTCAGAATTTTTTGAAACTCTGTCAACTGTTGTTTTGCGAAACCTTTCTCAGTCAGTTCTTCTAATAGTTTTTTTCTTGTATCAGGTTTACTCCAAATTGTTCTCAATTCATCTTCGCTTTTAAATAATTCGGGCAATGCTCCGAAAAGTGATTGCAAAAATTCTTCTGCTGAAATTGGTCTGCCGTCAGGGCTATAAAACAAAGTGCTTATCATGTGTTGAAACTGTCGAACTTTTCCGTCAGCCAATTTCACTTTCACCATACGTCTTGGAGGTGTGTCGCAACGACAATAAGCATAACCGCAAACAGGGCATGGTTCAGGGTCTGGTTCCTTTGCACAAATACAAGGAGTTTGTCCGCAACTATTACAAGGTTCTTTTGGTGGTCTTGGCGTTGGTTCCGTTGGTTCTTCTGGCTCTCCGTCCCATTCAGGATCGCTGAAATGATGATGTGCTTTTACAAAGTCGTAAATGGTGAAATAGTCTTTGCCGTCAAATAAACGAGTTCCACGTCCAATGATTTGTTTAAACTCAATCATTGAATTTATAGGACGAAGCAAAACAATGTTTCTCACTTCGGGAGCATCAACTCCAGTGCTCAATTTTTGTGAAGTGGTAAGAATTGTCGGAATGCTTTTTTCGTTGTCTTGAAAATCTCTTAAATGTTGTTCGCCTAATTTTCCATCATCTGCCGTTACTCTATGGCAATAGTTTGGATTTTTAGTTGTTGCATATTGATTTATTAAATCACGAATTGCCAAAGCATGCAATTGTGTAGCACAAAAAACCAAAGTCTTTTCGTTTTGGTTTATGAGGCTCATAAATATTTTTACTCTGTATTCTTCCCGTTCCTTAATTTCAATTAAGCGATTCATTTCCGCTTCGGTATAGCGTTTACCTTCTTCAATTTCTCCTTCTACAACGGTGTCGTCAGAAGTGAAAACATATTCATCAATTGTGGTGTCAATTTGTTTGACTTTGAAAGGCGTTAAAAAACCATCGTTGATACCTTCTTTTAATGAATAAACGTAAACTGGCTCACCGAAATAATCGTAAGTATCTGCATTAATGGTTCGCTTTGGTGTTGCTGTCAAACCTAACTGAACGGCTGGTTTAAAATATTCCATAATTGCTCTCCAACTGCTTTCGTCATTGGCTCCTCCACGGTGGCACTCGTCAATTATTATGAAATCAAAAAAGTCTTTTGGATAGTCGCCAAAATATGGTGTATCATTTGGGCCACTCATAAAAGTTTGGAAGATTGTAAAAAACACGCTTCCGTTTTTCGGCACTTTGCCTTTCTTCTTTATATCGCTTGGATTGATTCGAACCAAAGCATCTTCTTCAAAAACTGAAAAAGCATTGAATGCTTGGTCTGCTAAAATATTTCTATCAGCTAAGAATAAGATTCTTGGGCTTCTTTGTCCGTCTTTGTTGATGTTCCATTTTGCCTGAAATAGTTTCCAAGCAATTTGAAAAGCGATTGCGGTTTTTCCTGTTCCTGTGGCTAAGGTTAATAAAATGCGGTCTTTGTTTTCTGATACTGCTTCTAAAACTTTTGTAATTGCGTTTTCCTGATAGTATCGAGGTTGCCATGTTCCGCCTCTATCCTCAAATGGAACAGAAAGTAATTTGTCACGCCAAACGGCTGAAAGTGGTTGGAGATTGTTTTGTTCTCCAAAAGTCATTTCCCACAATTCGTCTGGTGACGGATAAGAAGTTACATCTCCCTCTTGCCCTTCGGTCATATCAATTTTATAAATCTTTAAACCGTTTGTGCTATATGTAAACCGAATTTGTAATTTTCCAGCATAATCTTTGGCTTGTCCAACACCTT
>CANHNG010000305.1 GCA_947461915.1 Flavobacteriaceae bacterium | reverse complement strand
TCGAAGTAAACATTTCCGGAAAAATCCTTTTCGTGATTTCGCGGTTTTCCAGCATATAACTTACGCCACTCGGACACCTCAGGTTGTCTTCTAATACATAAAACTCTCCTTTTACACCCCGAATCAAATCTATTCCCGCAATGTGAATGTGGATGTTGTGAGGCACTTTTATTCCATGTACTTCTTGAATGTAGTGGGGGCATGAAGCTATCAATGCTGCCGGAATAATGCCTTCTTTTATGATAAGTTGTTCGTTGTAAATGTCTTCCAAGAACAAGTTGAGTGCCTTTAGCCTTTGGGCTATTCCTGTTTCTACCTCGTCCCAATCCTTTTGGGTGATTATTCTTGGGATAATGTCAAATGGAAATATTCTTTCGATGCCTTGGTTGTCGTCACTGTATACAGTAAAAGTGATTCCCTGGTTCATGAAAAAATCGGCAGCTTGTCTTTGTTTTTGATTTAGATTTTCGGGATTTAGGCTTTGTAAGGTTTGTAAAACTTTGCGGTAAGAATTCCGTACCCCTTTATTGGAAAACATCTCATCCCAGCCATTAGGGTTCAATTTAGGCATCAACTTCATCATATCATTCGGTATTAAATAGTCAAGATTTCAAATTTTTTATTGAAAAATAAACTTGTTTTACGCAAATCTATTGTTTTATTTTTATCGAAAATCTATTTTTACTGATTATTTAGCAACAAATGCCATTTTGATTATTTTGACAATTAATTTTGACGATTTTGTGATTTAGTTGCTCTTGTTTTCTTAATTCCACAATCGGAAAAACAACAAAAAAAAGAAAAATCCCTATTACATAAGGTGGTGATGGTTATATAATTATGGGGACCAGCCGTCATTATTATTTTAAGATTAATTGGGAGAAAATTGTAGCACGGAGACTCTCCGGCTTTTTCTTTTCAAATTCTAAACCATCATTTATTAAAAGTCGATTGCATCGCCTTCAGCATTCTATCGGTTGACCAAGTTCCTGCAACAATCATCCTCCGAATGGTATATTGGGGAGCTATGGAGTCCCTTTTGTTGGATAGGATAAAGGCGAGTTGGTAATTCTTGTTTTTCAACTGGGTAATGGCGGCAGGATTCCAAATACCGGAAGGATAGGCAAAAAAGTCTACAGCTTTGCCGGTAATGTCTTCTAACTGCTTTTTGGGTTTTGTAAGCTGAATTGTCCAATCCGTTCCTATGTATTTCGTTACGAGATGATGATCCCAAGTATGTGCTCCAATGGTATGTCCGTTGTCCGATAAGTTTTTAATTTGGACTTTAGTCAGGTATCCCGGGCGGTTTATGGAAACCGTCATAATAAAAAAAACGCCTTTGAAGCCGTATTTTTTCATTTCGGCATCGGCCAATCGATACTGCTCTTCTCGTGTGTCGTCAAAAGTGAGGAGAATAGATTTGGGAGGCAAGACGCCATCGTGCAATAGATATTCATACAATTGGCTCGGGGGAATACTATGAAATCCAGCATCGGACAAGGTTTTCATTTGTTGGGCAAAATTGGCGGGAGTTACTGAATACGTTCTCATGTTCTCACCATCACTAGGTAGAATGTTCCGAATCCGATGGTAGCACAAAATGGGCACTTCGGGTTTTCGAAGGATTTGTGCTGCGGTGGCTTCTGTATTTTTTTGAGTTCCTTTTTTAGCTTGACCATTTGCCAAGGTAAAAAAACCAATCAAAAAAAGGAACAGGATATTTTTCATAACTCAAAAGGGATTTCAACAAATTACTGATATTGGATATAAATAGGCTTGGGCGTAAACCGAAGTAATTCCTCTGGTGTATATAGTCCGTTGGGATTCGACCGAGTGTCATTTTTATAAAATAGCTTAAAGCCGGTAAACTGAACGGGTTCCCTATAAATGTAATCGAGATAGGTGGATTTCTTTAATATTTTGCTGCCAAAACCATCCATGTTCATCACAACTTGTACTTCTGGGACTAGTTTTATATTTCGATAGTCAGTCACCATTCTTTGGGTGAACCGATGCACCACTAACACTTTGGGAGGGAGTTTATTTTCTCGTACTACTTTGGCTAAGATGGCAATGGCATCATTGATGTCTGCAGCGGTGAAATACCCTATTTTTGTCCCAGGAGTTTCCCCGTTTTTCATTGAAAACTCGGGATCAATTCCCAAGTGAACATTCGGCATTTTGAGGTATTTATCTAGCATAGACACTTCCTCTCTCACTGAACTGTGCCCCACCTGAAGATCCAGAAACACCAGCGCATGTATGGGTTTTGCCCAATCCACAACAATATCAATCTGTTGAAACGGCATTCGCAGGCGGTGTTTGTTTGTCTTGCCTGGCGAACTTTGGGCCGTGACGGCAATGTAATGCAAAGCGGGAATCGTTTTTATGGAAGGATCGGCGGCTTGCCATCGTGCGACTTCATAATGCAGTTTTTTCAGCATTGCCTCTTTGGGCAATTCACCCAAAACCCCCATTCTCTTGGAATATAGATTTCCGTAAAACGCAATGATTCTGTTATAAGGCAAGAGGGCTCCCGCTAGTGGATAAGGCGCTTTTTTTACTGGCCATCGCCCACGTCTGTCATTGTTGCTCAAGGAGAGCATTCTTTTGTTATAGTCGGCGGTGTCGAGTGTAGGCTCTCTTTTTTCTGAAACTAGCCTAGGATTTCTGCCCTCATTGTTTATAGCTACGAAAGAAGTGTCAGCTGCCGTAGTCCGATTGCAACTGCTGGTGATAAGCAGAAAGAATAGGAGGAGTATTTGAAGCAGGAATATAATTCTGGGAATTTTCATAAGACAGCATTTTGCTACCTAAAGATACGAGATTTAAAAATAAATTCTTAATATATAAAAGAATAATTGCTCATTAAAAGCGCTAAAAAACAACTAATTAGTTAGGTCTTTAAGCGTTAATATTTACATGAAGAATTAAGAAGAGGAAAAAGGGATCATTTATCCAATAATTTCTATGTTCCAGATTTAGTAGCCCCGCCGAGAATCGAACTCGGATCAAAAGTTTAGGAAACTCCCATTCTATCCGTTGAACTACGGGGCTGAAACTAAAAACAGGGAATCATTTCTTATAGCCTTTCTGCTTTTGTTCCCACTGGAGTAAGTTACAAATTTGATGCGATGATTGACTATTCAATTATCTTAAAATCAAAGAATTAAAGGTTTAACACAATCAAGTGGTTTTTGTTGAATTACAATTTATAGTTAATTAACTCAACTACAACTTCATTAC
>CANHNG010000304.1 GCA_947461915.1 Flavobacteriaceae bacterium | reverse complement strand
TGTGTAAATGATTAATCTTTTTGAATATCAAAATAAGGTTGCATTTCCTGAGGAGCATTTCGAAAATCTCGAAGTGTTTCTGGATGATATTTGGAACAAAAGAGAAAAATCAAATTATTATAATGAGGACGAAAATCGAGAGGAAGTACAACACTTTTTGCAGTTTCTTCACAAAACAAACCAACTAAAATCGAACAAATATGTTGGTGTCATCCATTTTGAAAATCAAACTATAAATCTTTTACCAAAGATTTTTTATGATGTATCGAAAGAAGCTTCGGAAGAGGATGTCAAAGTTATCAATACTCATGTTTTATGGTGGCTGAGCTATTGCAGGAAATTAAAATTTCCCAATTATCAAACTGGTCTTGGCAACGAACAAGCTGATTTTTTCGAAATATTAATTTATCTTTTCAGTAAATACACAAAAGAACTTTTGAGTTCCTCTATCTATCAAAAATATGTTGAAGTGGAAAGCGAACTTTCATTTGTAAAGGGTAGAATTGATTTTAATAATTATATCAATAATAATCTTTCTAGAGGAAGAAACCACAAAGTGAGTTGTGTGTTTGATTCCTTTGAGATGGACAATAACTTTAACCAATGTATTAAACAAGTTGCAAAACTATTAGTGTCAGCAACCAAAGACTCTCAAAATAAACGAAACTTATACGATATACTTTTTCTGTTGGACGAAGTTAGTGATGCTACTATCACTGCAGAGGAATGTAAAAGAATTTTATTCAACCCAATGTTTGCTAGCTTTGATACTGTTAGAGATTATTGTGTTTTGTTTTTAGAAAACAGTATTTCCTTCAATTATAAAAATTCATTAAAACTCTTTGCCTTTTTACTTCCAATGGAATATGTCTTTGAAGATTTTATCTTTGGTTTTATTGATAGAGAAATTGACGGAGTTAAGCCTTATGGTCAGGTAAAAGACACCTTTTTAGATTCGGAGAAAAAATTCAATTTGAGACCCGATTTGGTTTTAAAGGCAGGAGAAAATAAATTTATTGCCGACACCAAGTATAAGATGGTCTATGCTGATGAGAATGACCCTAAAAAAGGAATTTCCCAAAATGATTTGTATCAAATGGTGGCTTATGCTATTCGTTTTAATACAACAGATATTAAATTATTTTACCCAAAAACAATACATTCAAATGGTTTAACCAAAGTAAATTCAATCCATATTGAAGATGCCTTGGCAACTGACAAATCGATACAAATTGAAGCCTATCAATTAAGTATTATCGATAAAAATATAAGTTCAGAATCCCTTACCGAATGCAAAATACTCTTTGATAATTTTGAAGACCTTAAATTAAAATTAAAGGACGAGTTGACAGATATTTTATTGAATAATTAACTTTGAATATGGCTTCCTGTTTAGTATAAATAGTACCTTCAAAAAAAGGAAAATCATGAAATTCGGATTAAGAATACCATCAATCACTAAAAGAATTGCTGCCCGCACATCGGTAAAAAGAATTGTCCAAAATGAATTGGGGCTCAAAGCACCTCGTGGCTATGGTTGGATTACTAATCCAAAAAAAGCGGCGTACAATCGTGTGTATAATAGAACTTCTTCGGGCTGTATGCTTACTTTGTTGGTTTTAATCGCTATTCCTCTGGGAATGGTTTGGGTACTTTTTTCTTAAAGTCTAGTAATTTGTAGGTGCAAAGGTCTAGTTTTTCTTTGTCATGTTTTAAATAAAATCTTTTGTTTAGCAATAAAGCTTCTTTTATAATTACTTCCATTTCGTCAGTGCCAAATGAATACTCTCCAGACATTACCATTTGAAATTCTTCAGGGTGTTTTTCTAAATACTCGTTAACGTAAATATCCATTTTTATAAATTGTCAAAATCACTTTTATTTTTTTCCAAGGTAGTCATCACATAATTTTTTAAGTACTGTTTGAATTTAGCAGACCCAATTATTTCCACCTCGTCGAGCAATCCCAATACAAACCGTATCACGGGCTTTGGGTTGTTGATTTTCAATTTTAATCGGTAATTACCTGTTTTGGGTTCCTGCTTGACAAAAGGAATAGTCATAGGATATTCTTGTTTCAGGAGCACAAAAGCCCTTACGTTGAGCCGAATATCGATTTGAAAGGGCAGGCCGTTTAAGGCCGTAAAGCCAAAGGCATCGGGTTGGTCAAACTGGTGTTGGTCTTGGTGTTCGTATGAGGCAAGCAAGAGTTCCACCTCGTTAATGCGTTCGATGTTAAAGTATTTATTGACCCCGGTTTCTACCTCATAGGCACATAGGGACGTATAATTGTCGGTAAAACTGATAGGCTCTACCCATCGGTCACTGCTGCTGTTGGAATTGGCCGAGAGGTATTTTTTTAATACGACCTGTTTGTTCTGGCTGATGGCCTTGCTCAAGTCTGAGACAATCTTCCCTAAATGGGCGTTCAGCAGATGATTGCCTTGAATCACGATTTCAGAATTCAAATAGATTTTTCTCAAGATTCCATCTTTGAGGTTGCTCTTAGATCCCGTGCTTAGTAACATTTTCCTTAGCAAGGAGGCTTCCTCGGGACTAAAGTCGATGGTTTCCTTGGGCTCTTCGCTAACAATAAAAAAGCGGCTGTGTGGGTCGCGCTGTAAATCAAAACCCAATTCCTTAACCAAATCCAAATAGCGGTACACGGTTCGATCGGTGCTTTTGAGGATTCCTGCCAGGAACTTGATTGACTTCGCAGGCTCCTTTTTGAGCAAAGAAATGAGCTGTAAAACCCGCAGTATTTTATGTTGGTTGTGCATGATGAAAAATATTTCGACAAATAAGGTCAATAAAAATGAAATAAACAAGCCGTTGACCCAAGTTGTCAAAATAGTTGGAGTGCTTTGCAACTTGAAAACAAAAATAAAAAACGACAGATATGAAAATGTATTATGTAAATAGTTTTCCTGATGGGCGAGGGGAGTACAAGGTTCATGAAGAAGGGTGCCCGAAGCTGGCTGGTTTTTTAAGCAGGGAGTTTTTGAATCTGTCCACTTCGCCCGAAGCTGCAATCAAAAAAGCTCAAAAGCTACATCCCGGTGCCAAGCCCTGTTCGTGTTGTGTCAAACGATATTTTGGCCTACGTAAAATCATTAATGGCGAGTTTATATCGAATTTGTTTGGGTTTGTGAGGACTTTTTAATTTTTATTTCAAGTTTTACTAATGAAAATCATTACGGAAAACCATAAAATAATTAAAAAATAGATGCTTTTATTTTTAATTTAG
>CANHNG010000303.1 GCA_947461915.1 Flavobacteriaceae bacterium | reverse complement strand
ATTACGAATATTAAAATTAAAAAAAAATGAAAAACAAAATGTTGTTTTTAGCATTGTTGGTTTCTATTTATACATTTTCACAAGAAGACATCAAAAAAGATACTTTGAAAACAGTAAATGTTCAAGCCAATAAAAAAGGACTAAAAAAATCACTTTCTGGCACAGCCAATACTACTGTTGTGACTACAAAAGAATTATTAAAAGCCGCTTGTTGTAATTTAGCAGAAAGCTTTGAAACCAATCCGACTATTGATGTCAATTTTTCGGATGCTTTGACTGGAACAAAACAAATTAAAATGTTGGGTTTAACAAGTCCTTATATTATGATTACTGAAGAAAATATTCCTTCGGTTCGTGGTGCATCTCAGGCTTACGGATTATCATTTACGCCAGGAACTTGGATAGAAAGTATACAAATTACTAAAGGTGCAGGTAGCGTTGTGAATGGTTACGAAAGTATTTCGGGTCAAATAAATACCGAGTTAATCAAACCGATAAAAGATATTCCTTTCTTTTTAAATGCTTATGGTTCCACAGATTCTCGATTGGAGTTAAATACTCATTTCAATAAAAGAGTTTCTGATTATTGGTCAACAAGTTTATTTGTTCATGGTAATACTCGAGTTGCCAAAAACGATATGAATGATGATGGGTTTTTGGATAATCCATTAGGAAAACAAATCAATATTGCTAATCGTTGGCAATTTTCTAATTCGGAAACAGGTTGGGTTTCGTTTTTAAATCTTCGTTATATGAACGATAAAAAACAAACTGGTGAGCTTGATTTTGACCCCAAAAGAGATAGATTAACTACTAATTATTGGGGTTCAGAAATTAATACGGAAAGAATTGATTTCACATCCAAAGTAGGTTATGTTTTTGAAGATATGCCCTATCAAAGTATTGGATTTCAAAATGCATTTAGTAACCATAATCAGCAATCTTATTTTGGTTTAAATCAATACAATATCAAGCAACAAAGCTATTATTCGAATTTGATTTTTAATTCTATTATTAGCAATACGATGCACAAATTTGCTACAGGATTGAATTTCACCTATGATAAATACTCGGAGTTTGTAAATCTTGCTGATGTAAGTCGAATTGATAATTCTGCTGGAGTTTTTTTTGAATATACCTATGACGATTTAGATAAGTTCAGTTATATTCTTGGCGGACGATTGGATTATCACAATAGGTTAGGAGCATTTTTCACACCAAGATTACACATGAAATATAATCCTTGGGAAAAAGCAGTATTGCGATTTTCAGCGGGAAGAGGTAAACGAGCGGCGAATATTTTTGCCGAAAACCAAAACCTTTTTGCTAGTTCTAGAACTTTTTCAATTTTAGATGTTAATGGAAAAATCTATGGTTTAAATCCAGAGATTGCATGGAATTATGGAATTAGTTTTACCCAAAATTTTCTTCTTTTTGGAAAAAGTGCCGATGTGACTTTAGATTTATATCGCACCGATTTCCAAAACCAAGCCGTTGTAGATATTATGAACTCTCCTCAACAAGTTTTGTTTTATAACTTGAAAGGAAAATCATTTGCTAACAGCTTGCAATTTGATTTCAATTTAGAAATTATCAAGCATTTGAATTTGAGAACAGCTTACAAGTACTATGATATTTCCACAGATTATCTTTCGGGAAGTTTTCAAAGACCTTTGCAAGCAAAACATAGATTTTTCGGTAATTTGGAATATGAAACACACATTGTTGAAAAAGGAAAACAATGGAAGTTTGATTATACTTTCAATTGGCTTGGGAAACAACAATTACCAAACACAGCAAGTAATCCGTCACAAGACAGATTACCTGAGTTTTCGCCTTCATTTGCAGTAATGAATGCACAAATTACAAGAACTTTTTCGAGTACCTTTGAAATGTATATTGGTGGAGAAAACATTGGGAATTATCGTCAGGACAAAGCTATTTTAGGAGCTGACAATCCTTTTGGCCCTAATTTTGACACCTCCATAATATATGCGCCTGTATTCGGTCAAATGTATTATGCGGGATTACGATTTAAAATTAAATAACTTTTAAAATTAATTTATTATGAAAAAATATTTTTATGGAATGATGTTACTAGTTGTGGCATTTTCAACTCAAGCACAAGACAAAATAAGTAAAAATGCCAAATACACTTTTGAGGTAAATGGTAATTGTGAACAATGTCAAAAAAGAATTCAAAAAGCTGCTTTTTCTGTAGATGGTGTAAAAATGGCATCTTGGAGTTTAGAAACTCATGAAATGACAGTTATTATTAATGAAGAAAGATGTTCGCTTCTTGAGGTCAAAAAAGCTATTGCTAACGTTGGTCACGACACCAAAGACGTTAAAGCAAACGATGAAGTTTATGAAAAGCTTCATGCTTGTTGCCAATACGAAAGAGAATAATTCCTAAACTCCCAAACATTTGGGAGTTTTTTATTACTATTTTTGCTAAAAACAATTCAAATGAAAAGACTATTTCTTCTTGTTAATTTACTCTTTTTTTCAATTTCTTTTTCACAAGATTTTAAGCAAGACCAACGAGTTTGGCTAGCATATACTGGATTTTTCAAGGCATCTAATCATTGGAGTTGTCAGGCAGAAGCACAATTTAGAATGGATAATCAATTACAACAAAACCAACAAAATTTGTTTAGAGTTGGTGCTTTATATTCTATTTCAACTTCAAAAAATATTGCTGCTGGATATGCATTGGTTAATACATTTAGTTATTCATTAGAGGAATATTTTAAAGAAAATAGACTTTGGGAGCAATTTCAATATTCTAAAAAATGGCACAATGATGAAAATCTTTTTTTACATCGAATTCGATTAGAACAACGCTGGGTTGAAAAAAAAGAGCCTGTAAACAATAAAATAAAAAGTATTGCCACAAATTATCAAAACAGATTACGATATTTTAATAGAAACTTATTTCACGTTTGTAATTTTGTTTCTGAGAATGCTTCTTTATACGCCATTATACAAGATGAGGTCTTTTTTACTTTTGGAGATAATAATATAAATACAAAATTAATAGATCAAAACAGATTTTTAGTTGGTTTAGGGCTTAATTTCAAAAGCAATACAAGGTTTGAATTAGGTTATCTCAATATTTATGTTACATCGCCATCCCAAACGGATACCATGTATCATACTATTTCAATTTCAGTTAGTCAAAATTTAGCCTTATAAAACATTAATTTGTTTAACATAATTATCCCAAAAAATATGATTAATTTCACACACTATTTTTTACTTATTTAATAT
>CANHNG010000302.1 GCA_947461915.1 Flavobacteriaceae bacterium | reverse complement strand
CAAGACTATGAAGAGCAATTTTTGGAGCAAAACAAGGGGTCTTATATCGGGGACGTCTTGAACTTAAAAATGGAAAAGGTGCTCAAGGAAATCCCCAAAGCATCGAACGGCAGACCGGATAGTTTGATGGTGTATCAATACTATAAAAAGCATTATTGGGACAATGTCGATTTTAAGGACGATGGCACGGTGCGGAATCCATTTTTTTACAACAAGTTAAAGAAATATTTTGACCAGGTGGTTGTTACCCATCCGGACTCCGTTTCGGTTGAGATTGACAGGATGATGGATAAGACTTTGCCAGGAAGTTTAGTCCATACCCTGTTGTTGGCTCATTTCACCTACACTTATGAAACCTCTAAAATAATGGGATTTGATAAAGTTTTTGTGTACATAGCCGATAAATATTTCAAAACAGGAAGGGCCAATACCGTTTATGACGAGGGCGTTGTGAAACAAATTATAAAGCAAAGCGATAAAGTAAGGCCTCTTTTAGTGGGCGCTGTCGCCCCGGATATGTCGATGATCAATGCCTCGGATCGGGATATTATAGCTAAAATGGGATTCGAAACTGCTAAAACTAGCGAAGAGGTCACCAAGTTGTTCTATGACAATCAGGCCAAATTAAATGCGATGTTTAACAAATTACATGATATAAAGGCGGATTATCTCATATTGGCTTTTTGGGATGTAGATTGTGGCCATTGTAAGGTCGAAATTCCAAAACTTTTAGAGGAATACCATAAGTTGCAGAAGGAAAATAAAGATATAAAGGTATATTGTGTTTATACTCAAAATGAGGGGGAGAAATACATCAAATACATCATCGATAATAAACTGGATTGGATTAATGTATATGATGGAGTTCATTATAACAACGTAATCGAAAAATACGATGTATATTCCACTCCGGTGATTTATGTTCTAGATAGGAACAAAGTAATCAAAGCCAAAAGAATAGGGGTAGAGCAACTGGATGATATCGTGAAATTTATGGAATTAGAATACAAAAAAGTAAAATAAAAGGCTCTACTTGGTTTTGTGTGAAAAGCTAAAACATTTAAAATAAATTTTTAAATCTTTTAAACCATTAAGAGAGTTAAGAAAATTAAGATTTAAAATTTCTTAACGAACCTTAATTAACTGAATGGTTTTGAGAAAAAATTGAATGTTCACAATATTTCCAGAAGAACCTAATAAAAAAGGCTCCTTTAAAAGCCTTTTTTATTAAAAGGAAGCCAATTTTTTCAAATCGGCAATGGTTTGGGTTGGGTTTTCCGCTTTGAAAACATAGTTCCCAGCCACTAAAACATCGGCACCCGCCTCTACCAATTGTTTTGCGTTTTTATTGGTTACCCCACCGTCAATTTCTATAATGGTGGAAGCGCCTTTGCGTTGTATTAACGCTTTTAATTTGGCCACCTTAGAATACGTATTTTCGATAAAGGATTGTCCGCCAAAACCTGGATTCACACTCATGATACACACCAAATCAATATCGTTGATAACGTCTTCTAGCAAGTCTATATTGGTATGGGGATTAATCGCAACTCCAGCTTTCATGCCTTCGGCTTTGATGGCCTGAAGCGTTCTGTGCAGGTGCGTGCAAGCTTCATAATGAACGGATAGTATATTGGCGCCCAAATCGGCAAAAGTTTTAATGTATCGGTCTGGGTCCACAATCATCAAATGCACATCGATTGTTTTTTTGGCATGTCGTGTAATGGCATCCAAAACGGGCATTCCAAAGGAGATATTAGGTACAAAAACGCCGTCCATGATGTCAATGTGAAACCAATCGGCTTGGCTGTTGTTTATCATTTCGATGTCACGTTGCAAATTAGCGAAGTCAGCGGCAAGGACAGAGGGCGCAATTAGTGTATTTTTACTCATTGTTTGTGCTTTTTTTATTTTGGAATCGCAAAAAGCGATTTCATTTAGTAGTTGTGTTAGGCTGAAACTTCAAAATCCACAGTTCATTTTTCAGCACTCAATATTTTGGCAAAGATAGTGGAAATTATAGAAACAATAATTGAAGTTTCTAAAGTTTGAAAAACCAAATTGGAACAATAAATTTTCAAATTTTCATAAAAAAAACTCCGAAAGTGATTCGGAGTTTAGACGTTAAGACATTAAGAATTTTGACTTTATGACTAATCTATCCCAAATAGGTTTTTAATATTTTGCTTCTTGAGGTGTGTTTCAATCTGCGGATCGCTTTTTCCTTGATCTGACGAACACGTTCGCGAGTGAGGTCAAAAGTTTCTCCTATTTCTTCCAATGTCATTGGGTGTTGATCGCCCAAACCAAAATACAAACGAACCACATCAGCCTCTCTTGGAGTCAATGTTTCCAATGAACGCTCGATCTCAGTACGCAATGATTCTTGGATTAAAACTCTGTCTGGATTTGGCGACTCGCCAGAACGCAATACATCGTAAAGATTGGAATCTTCTCCTTCAACAAGTGGCGCATCCATAGAAAGGTGACGCCCGGAGTTTTTCATAGACTCTCTTACGTCATTTACGGTCATATCCAATTCCTTGGCAATTTCCTCAGCCGTTGGTGGTCTTTCGTTAGATTGCTCTAACAAGGCATACATTTTGTTGATTTTATTGATAGAACCAATTTTATTCAATGGCAAACGAACGATACGCGATTGTTCGGCCAAAGCTTGTAAAATCGATTGACGAATCCACCATACGGCATACGAAATGAATTTGAAACCACGGGTTTCGTCAAAACGTTGTGCAGCTTTTATCAATCCTAAATTCCCTTCATTAATCAAATCGGGAAGTGTTAAACCTTGATTTTGGTATTGTTTGGCCACCGAAACCACGAAACGTAAATTGGCTTTTGTCAATTTTTCTAGGGCAGCTTGGTCACCGGCTTTTATCTTTTGAGCCAATTCTACCTCTTCGTCGGCGGTAATCAAATCCACCTTTCCAATTTCCTGTAAATACTTGTCTAATGATGCAGTTTCACGATTGGTAACCTGCTTGGTAATTTTAAGTTGTCTCATAGTGGTGTCTCCTCAATTTTTTAAGTGTACAAATCTTATACGTATGGAGTATCAAAAAAGTTACAAAAAAAAGAAAATAGTTACAATTCTTTTTCAAATAACAGTATTTAGATAATAAAAAAGTTGGCCAAAACAGCGATGGTTTAAAAACCAATGCTTTCAATACTCATAAAATGAGACAAAATAAGATTAGAGTTCTAGAAAATTGGCAACATTTTTACCATTCCACTGTCCTGAAAATTTATAGGGAAT
>CANHNG010000301.1 GCA_947461915.1 Flavobacteriaceae bacterium | reverse complement strand
TTATTGGAAGAAACCATCCACGCCGATGACCTTGAATATCCAATTATTCACTTGAAAGGTGATGATATCGAAATTGCCTTGACACACAGCAAAACCCAATATAGCGAGGAATACCATTCCTTTGTCAATGGTCAAAACACTACGCAGGGAGGAACGCATTTGGCCGCCTATCGTGAAGCCATTGTAAAAACCATTCGGGAATATTACAACAAACCATTTGAAGCTTCGGATGTCCGAAAATCGATTGTGACCGCCATAAGCATTAAAGTTATGGAACCCGTTTTCGAATCCCAAACCAAGACTAAATTGGGTTCTACCGATATGGGCTCGGAACCTGGAATGCCATCGGTTCGTACTTTTGTCAATGATTTCGTAAAAAACAAACTGGACAGTTATTTGCACAAAAACCCAGCAACTGCCGATGCTTTGTTGCGCAAAATTTTGCAAGCGGAACGCGAACGCAAAGAACTTTCCGGAATCCGAAAATTGGCTACTGATAGAGCCAAAAAAGCCAATCTGCATAATAAGAAATTAAGAGATTGTCGTGCTCACCTTCCCGATACCAAAAACCCGAAAAATTTGGATAGCACGCTTTTCATAACCGAAGGGGATTCGGCTTCTGGATCGATAACAAAATCGCGTGACGTCAATACGCAAGCGGTTTTTAGTCTTCGCGGAAAACCTTTGAATTGTTACGGAATGAGCAAGAAGATTGTATATGAAAATGAAGAGTTCAATCTATTGCAGGCAGCTTTGGATATCGAAGATGGCCTGGAAAAATTGCGTTACAACAACATTGTAATCGCCACCGATGCGGATGTTGATGGAATGCACATTCGGTTGTTGTTGATTACCTTTTTCCTGCAATTTTTTCCGGAATTGATTAAGGAAGGACATTTGTATATTCTGCAAACACCACTTTTTAGGGTTCGAAATAAGAAAGAAACCATTTATTGCTATTCCGAAGACGAACGAAAAGCAGCCATAGAAAAATTAAAACCAAAGCCGGAAATCACGCGATTCAAGGGATTGGGAGAAATATCGCCAGACGAATTCAAGAATTTTATTGGAGAAACCATCCGATTGGATCCTATTATGATGGATAAAAACACATCGGTAGAACAATTGTTGTCTTTCTATATGGGAAAAAATACCCCAGACAGACAAGAATTTATCATCAATAACTTGAAGGTGGAATTAGATACGATTGAAGCAAGTTAGGAATAAGTTTAAAAAAAAATTGTCAAAAGATCTTCAAAATAAAATTTTATTACAACAGGTAGTTGAGCTATTGCAAAATGCTCGTCATCAAGTTTTGCGTACTGTAAACTCAACAATGGTTTGCACGTATTTCCAAATTGGAAGAATGATTGTTGAAGAAGAACAAAGCGGAAAAGACCGAGCGGAATACGGAAAAAAAATTTTAAAAGGACTTTCTGAAGAGCTGAAAAAAGAGTTTGGTAAAGGTTTTTCTACTGATAATTTGGAAAATATGAGGAAGTTTTATTTAGCTTACTCAATATCCGAGTCACTGACTCGGATTTTGCAAATTACAAATTCGCCATCACTGATGACGAATTCTGAAAGTGTAAAATTAGAAGAAATTCAAACTACAAAAACGCAGTCACTGATTTCGTTTTTCAAACTGACTTGGACACATTATGTTTTCTTAATGAGAATTGAAGATGAAAAGGAAAGACGTTTTTACGAAATAGAATCCGAAAAATACAATTGGAGTGTTCGGGAATTAAAACGACAATATGATTCGGCACTCTATACAAGATTAGCTTTAAGCAGAGACAAAGAAGGGGTCTTGAAACTTTCGGAACAAGGTCAGATCATAGAGAAGCCTAAAGACATAATTAAAGATCCTTATATTTTAGAATTTCTTGGATTGCCAGAATTGCATCAGTATTCTGAATCGGAATTAGAAGAAGAAATTATCAATAAATTAGAAAATTTTCTTTTAGAATTGGGTCACGGTTTCACATTTGTGGCGCGTCAAAAAAGAATAACTTTTGACGATAAACATTTCCGAATTGATTTGGTTTTTTATAACCGAATTTTAAAATCTTTTGTTTTAATTGATTTAAAAATTGGAGAATTGAAACATCAAGATTTAGGCCAAATGCAAATGTATGTCAACTATTATGATAGAGAAAAGCGCTTGGAAGATGAAAATAAAACCATTGGAATTGTGCTCTGTCAAAATAAAAGCAATTTGGTTGTGGAATATACCTTGCCAGAAAATAACGAGCAAATTTTTGCCAGTAAATACAAAACAGTTCTTCCAAGCAAGGAAGATTTAATAAAATTAATTTCGGAATCAAAATAAATGAAAGACGAAGAAGAAGATAGCATTATTCCAAACGAAGACGAAACTAACGAAGAGTCAAACGAGTCCACAAATGAAGAAGGTTTCGAAGATATAATTTCTTCGGGAGGAAATCATTTCTACGAGAACGACGAAAATTCAGAAGATACCATTACCAAAGTTACAGGAATGTACAAAGACTGGTTTTTGGATTATGCTTCCTATGTGATTTTGGAGCGTGCGGTTCCAGCTATCGAGGACGGTTTCAAACCCGTTCAACGCAGAATTATGCACTCGCTCAAGGAATTGGATGACGGTCGGTACAACAAGGTAGCGAATGTCGTTGGACATACGATGCAATACCATCCGCACGGAGACCAGAGTATTGGCGATGCGATGGTGCAAATAGGCCAGAAAGAATTACTGATTGATTGTCAGGGAAACTGGGGAAATATCCTCACGGGCGATAGCGCTGCGGCTTCCCGTTACATTGAAGCCCGTTTGTCGAAATTCGCTTTAGAAGTCTTGTACTCTCCAAAAATTACCGATTGGGGCGTTTCTTACGATGGGCGTCGTGCCGAACCAAATAACTTGCCCGTAAAATTCCCGTTGCTATTGGCGCAAGGAGCCGAGGGGATTGCCGTTGGGCTTTCCACGAAGGTGTTGCCGCACAATTTCAATGAACTGATTGATGCTTCCATAAAAATATTGAAAGGGAAACCATTCCAGATTTTCCCGGATTTTATGACAGCAGGAATTGCGGATGTATCCAATTATAATGATGGAATGCGGGGCGGGAGAGTTCGTGTTCGGGCCAAAATTGCGCAATTGGACAAGAATACTTTGGTGATTACCCAAATTCCGTTTTCGACCAATACGACGACTTTGATTGACAGTATTTTGAAAGCCAATGAAAAAGGCAAAATCAAAATCAAGAAAATTGAGGACAATACCGCTGCTGAGGTTGA
>CANHNG010000300.1 GCA_947461915.1 Flavobacteriaceae bacterium | reverse complement strand
TTTGTAACAATCCTGCATTTCAACATATTTACCAATCAAACCAATATTTACGGTTTGTTTTGGATTTTTTAATCGACGTAAAAAAGTATTCCAATTTCTCAAATCCGGAGCAGCCTTTTTCGGTAAATCTAATTTCTTTAAAGCAACTACATCAAGCCCTTCTTCGAGCATCAAATTAGGCACTTCATAAATTGTAGAAGCGTCAATAGACTGAATCACGGCTTCTCTTTTTACATTACAAAATAAAGCTAATTTGTTACGTAATTCCTCTGAGATTTCATGTTCGGTTCTACAAACTAAAATATCTGCTTTTATACCACTTTCCATTAAGGTCTTAACGGAATGCTGGGTGGGTTTTGTTTTTAGTTCTCCGGCTGCAGCCAAATAAGGAACCAAAGTAAGGTGAATTACTATGGCATTATTTTCGCCTAAATCCCATACTAATTGACGAACCGACTCTATATATGGCAAGGATTCGATGTCACCGACAGTTCCTCCAATCTCAGTAATTACAATGTCAAAATCACCTGATTTACCAAGCAATTGCATTCTCTCTTTAATTTCGTTGGTAATATGAGGCACCACTTGAACCGTTTTTCCTAGGAATTCGCCTCTTCTTTCTTTTTCAATAACCGAAAGATAAATTCTTCCAGTAGTCACATTATTCGCTTGAGAAGTGGGAACATTCAAGAAACGCTCATAATGTCCTAAATCCAAATCGGTTTCAGCCCCATCATCAGTCACATAGCATTCTCCGTGTTCATAAGGATTTAATGTTCCAGGATCAACATTTATATAAGGGTCAAACTTCTGGATTGTCGTTCGATATCCCCTTGCTTGTAATAATTTTGCCAATGAAGCTGCTATAATCCCTTTTCCTAAAGAAGAAGTTACACCTCCAGTAACAAAAATATATTTAGTTTGACTCATTCGTATTGTTGTTGTAGTTGTTGTTTACTGTTATAAATACAAGCTAATAAGCTTGTAAAAACGATGCAAAAATACAATTATAAATTGATAAAAAACTAATTTGAAAATGAGATAATTTTGATTTTTATTGACCGGACACAAAGACACCGAAGATTATTGGTTTCAAAGAACCGAAGACACTAGCCCAGAGTACTGGAAGAATTAATAAAACCTAAACGAACTATTAGTAAGAGTTAACAGCCTTTCGCAGAGGACAAAAAAAAAGACAAATTCAAAAAAATTGAATTTGTCCGGGATGGTGGGCGATGAGGGGTTCGAACCTTCCTCATAATGCGCTCATATATAATAAATTATATTAGTCTAAAACATAAGGGTCTCGATTTTGCTCCTTTAAACAGATACAAATATCACTAAATCTTATAATGTAAATTTACTGATTAATAAGGAATTGACCAAATGCATATGGGATTTATTCATACTAAAAAATGAACTGGTTTTTAAACTAGTTGGTTATGCTTGGGAATCATATCTTCCTTTTCTTGGTTTTTCCTTTTCATCCAAAAATTAGCGGTTCTACTTGTTCAATTTTCAATCCAGCATACTTGCAGAACTCCTCAATGGTTACTAACTCATTTTCAAGCTTATTCAGGCTCTTTCTGATGGCCTGTAACATTCTTGTGCTTTGTCTGTAACTTTTCCCTGTGATGCGTTCAATGTCTTTTGGATAGATGCATATTCTCTTGATTTGCATTTTCATAGTATATCTATAGCTTTGATATGGCTATGCTATGCTTCTGATAGCTCGCTACTCAAAAACTTCTGCAATTTAATCATTATTTCAAGATGATTTAAAATGATTATTTATGCTTTATTGAGCCATTTATGTCATATAAAGACATATGGAACATCTCCCCCTTTTTATTGTTCTAAAATAGCTTAAAATTTGTTCTCAAATCATTCAAAATTTAGTTGCAACTAGTATTCGGAATGAAATGAAAAAAATAATTTAATAACTTAAATTTTAGAAATTATGGCAAGACAGAAAGGCATAATTAAGTTGAAAGGTACTATTGGAGATATTACTTTTTACAAAACCAAAGACGGGCATTTGGCTCGTGAAAAAGGAGGGGTTGACGCCAGCAGAATCAAGAATGATCCTGCGTTCCAGAGAACCCGAGAAAACAATTCTGAATTTGGAAGAGCTGGGAAAGCGGGCAAGATTTTGAGAACGGCATTAAGATCATTGCTCATCAATTCTGCGGACAGTAAAATGGTTGGTCGATTAACTCAATCAATGGTAAAAGTAATTCAAGCTGACGTGATTAGCGTGAGAGGATTGCGAAATGTGATTGATGGTGAAGCGGAATTGCTTCAAGGATTTGAATTTAATATTCGTGGGAAATTAGGAACAAGTTTATTTGCACCTTTTGTGGGTACAATTGACCGTGTTACAGGAACAATTTCTGTGGATATTGCTCCATTTATTCCTGCCAATATGATTGCAGCTCCATCAGGAACTACTCATTTCAAAATTACCTCAGCTGGTGCGGAAATTGATTTTGAGGCGGAAACTTTTGTTGAAGGCCATTCAGAAACAGTAATTCTTCCTTGGGATAATGTTGCAACAGTAGCCATTTCGCAAGAAAATATGGTTACTGCTGCAAGCACAAAGCCATTATTTTTGGCTTTGGGATTGGAGTTTTTCCAAGAAGTAAATGGGCAAATGTATCCATTGAAAAATGGTGCTTTTAACCCATTAGCGTTGGTTTCCGTTAGCGGATTGTAAGATGGTTTTAGTGTTGAATAGGACTTATTTTCCTGAAGGAACGCAAGGGGTTTTAGAATGGAACGGCACAATAGTTTGTTATACCATCGAGTTGCCCTGGTTGGGAAACCAACGGCGAATTTCTTGTATTCCTGAAGGAGAATATATCTTGCAGAAGCGGTTTAGCCCAAAATTCAAATGGCATTTTCTCTTGTTAGAAGTTCCGGGAAGAGCTTTAATATTGATTCACCCGGCAAATGATGCCAAATTGGAATTATTGGGTTGCATTGCACCTGTAACTAAACACACTGGAATTGGAAAAGGAAGTGCTTCAAAGAAAGCATTGTTAAAGCTAAAAGCTTTAACAAAAGTGGCTTTCAAGCAAAATGAAAAAGTGATTTTAAAGATACAATTTAAAAAAGAAACGCTATGAACATAGTAGATCGCGCGAAAGCGCCCACACCAAAATTTTTTAAGATTTTGCGAAGTATAGGCATGGTTTTGTTGGCCATAAGCGGAACGATTATTGGCGCTCCTATTGCGTTGCCTGTTGCACTTGTAAGTGCTGCGGGATATGTTGCGGTTGCTG
>CANHNG010000299.1 GCA_947461915.1 Flavobacteriaceae bacterium | reverse complement strand
GCTGTAAATTCGTTAACTTATCAAGGACATCGAGTAATGATTGAAGCAGGAGCCGGGGAAAGCTCCAGTTATTCCGATAAAGAATATGCTGATGCCGGTGCTGAAATTACAAAAGACACCAAAAAAGTGTTTGGTTGCCCAATGATTTTAAAGGTGGAACCACCCAGTTTGTTAGAAATAGAAATGATAAATCCTAAAACAATTATCATTTCAGCCATCCAATTAAAAACCAGGAAAAAGGTCTATTTTTCCGCCTTGGCCAAAAAAAAAATTATTGCGCTTGCCTTTGAATACATAAAAGACGAAGATGGTTCCTACCCAGCCGTAAAATCCCTAAGTGAAATCGCAGGAACGGCATCAATATTAATTGCTGCCGAATTGATGATTACCAATGAATTTGGAAAAGGATTATTATTAGGTAATATTACTGGAGTCCCTCCTACTGATGTTGTAATTCTTGGAGCTGGAACCGTGGGTGAGTTTGCCGCTAAAACAGCCATCGGACTTGGTGCCAACGTGAAAGTTTTCGATAATTCAATCACAAAATTAAGGCGTTTACAAAATAATTTGAACCAGCGCATTTTCACTTCGACCATTCACCCAAAATCCTTATTAAAAGCACTTCGAAGATGCGATGTTGCCATTGGCGCCATGCGCGGCAAAGAACGTTGTCCGGTCATCGTCACTGAAACTATGGTAGAGCATATGAAAAAAGGAGCTGTGATTGTAGATGTAAGTATCGACATGGGAGGTTGTTTTGAAACTTCGGAAGTAACCACTCACGAAAAGCCAACCTTTGTTAAAAATAACGTATTGCATTACTGCGTTCCAAACATTCCTTCTCGATATTCTAAAACTGCCTCGCTTTCCATTAGCAATATCATCACCCCTTATTTATTACAAATTGCTGAGGATGGCGGAATTGAAAGTGCTATAAGGTTTAATAATGGCCTGAAAAATGGAGTTTATCTTTACCATGGAATTTTAACCAATAAAACTATCGGAGATTGGTTTGATTTACCTAATAACGATATTAATTTAATCGTTTTTTAAGTAAACTTTCATCTACCTTTGCCGAAAATTTATTTTATGAAATTTGCACACCGTTTTGCTTACTACTTGATAGGATTAATAATGGGATTATTCTTTGTGGCTGCCGTATTTAGTGGAAAAGACACCCGATGTAATTATTTCCCAAATGCCAGAGTCTTGAACGATATAAGAAACAAACCTTTCTATTACTCTGATAAAGCTTCTCAAATATTAGCTGAAAAATGGGTGGACACCAGCGACATCAAGAACACTTTAAAATTTGGCGATGTAGATTTTGACCAGAGCAATATCGAATTCGAAAAAGGGAAAATTTATGTGATTGAAGGGAAAACGGTACAAAACCAAGAAATTATACTCAACGTGATTAATTATCCTGAGAAAGCGGTCTTGAAAGATATCCTTAAAAAATAATCGATTTTTTAGATTTTTACTTGTGACTATATTTAACTTTTTATAATTCGCAATAATTTTTAGATAACAAACCTTATGTTTTAATCCTTAACGAATATTAGGTTAACAATATTTATTGTTGTTATTTTTGTCTAAAATAGTAGATTGTTCAGGACAGAGTTTTTTTATGTGTCGATTTTATAGTATAGCAAATTAATCATCATAAAAAACAATGGGTTTCTGATCAGCTATATAAGATTGTTCTTTCAAGAATGACTTCTGTTTTCTAATACCCTTAATTTGCTTCAAGCTCCATTGTTTTATTGTGTATTGGACATGTAAATAGAGTTTGGTTTTCCCAATCAAAATTATGAAATTTACTAACCATTGAATTGAATATACATATCAGTCTTGGATACCATATTTTGACTTGGTTGATGATAAGCTTCCTCGTTAAATTTAACTAACGATTTGAATTATTAATAAAATACTGACAGTTAGTCAATTAAAAAATTATGCGATTTGTGTTTTCTTCCTTTAATGATGTTTATTTGAGTATCGCTATTTAAGGACTAGACATTCAACTCATAAAAAATTCCTTCCGAAGATTCAGAAGGATTTTTTTTAGCTTAAAACCTAGAATTATTTTTTATTCAATGATGCGCTCATTTCCATAGAAATGGCAGAACGCTCCATTTTAAGTTTTCCGGCCATTGTTTCGATAACAACGGTTGCATCAGCAAGTTCAGCAACTTTACCGTGAAGTCCACTTTTTGTAATGATTTTGTCACCCACTTTTAAAGCGCCTTCAAATTCTTTTTCGGCTTTTGCCTTCTTCTGTTGCGGTCTGATCATAAAAAAATAGATCACTACAAACATTAATAAAAACGGCGCAAATTGTTCTAATTGTCCCATAATTTTAAATTGTTTTTTGTTTATAAATTGTTTTTACATTAATCCACGACCGACTTTTACAATTCTGTTGCTGGCCTGTAGTTCTTTTACTAAATTATCTAAAATTCCGTTGATGAAAATACTGCTTTTTGGGGTAGAATATTCTTTGGCGACTTCCAAATATTCATTGAGGGTTACCTTTACAGGAATCGAAGGAAATTTCAAAAACTCACAAATGGCCATTTTAAGAATAATGGTGTCAATTTCCGCAATTCGATCGCTATCCCAATTTGGTGTCTTATCCATATATTCCTTTGCCAATTCGGATTCGTTCAGGACTGTCTTTCTGAACAAGTCTTTAACAAAATCCCGATCTTCATTGTCTTTGAATAATTTTGGAACCCTAAAATTTCCTTCTTCAATAGGCTTTATGGCTTTCAATTGTTTGATAATATGCGTGTTTACTAAAGGAATATCATCCACCCAAGTCAATTTGTCATCTTCTAGATAATCGTATAATTTCTCATTTGGAACAATCACGTCCATAAATAAATCAACGATAAATTCCTTATCTTCTTCAAATGAATTAATCGCATTACTCATGTATTTATCATACAATTTGCTTTGCTTGATGTCATTAAGGAGCAATAAAATATAATCATCGTTTAAAACCCAATTGTTTATTTTACGATTTTCAAGGGCAATACGAAGTGAATTGTTTTCGGTTAATATTTGGAAAATACTGTTTTTAATAAACTTCTCGTTGGGTTTTCGCTCTTGGGCTGTGGCGAGATGTTTTTGGCTTGATTTGTGTAAAAAGATGGTTTCTTTTTTACAAATTTCTATTAGGGAGGATAACATTGTAAGGTATAAATCTTGAATGGAGTCTATGCTGTAAAATAGGAATTTTTCTTCTTTTTCTATATCATCTGACCCATTTTGATGCATC
>CANHNG010000298.1 GCA_947461915.1 Flavobacteriaceae bacterium | reverse complement strand
TTATTTGCAAAACATGGATAGCATAGTCTAACGCACCAGTTATGTAGCCAAACTGATTGCGTGGAAATCCTTTTGCCCTACTTCACTTTGCCCCAAAACAAATCTAACAAAAAACGCTTCTGAATTTTCTTTGAAGTCAATAAATCTAAACGGAGTTATTGATTTAATTTTTTCTTTTTTATACCATCGTTTCTGAGTAAAGAAAGGGTTTCCGTTCGAGCCAATACGAAAAAATTCAGTGTAATATCAGTTTAATATGATTGTGTTTTCCTCAATTTGCAGACAGAAATTAATAGTTATTTGTTGTTTTGTTGTTTTGATAATTTGATAACTTTGGCAAAAAGTATAAAATGCATTTCATTTCACAAGAATTAGAAGACTATATTGAACAACATTCTAAAAAAGAGCCGGAATTACTGGCGGCTTTAGATAAAGAAACCAATCAGAAAGTTTTATTGCCAAGAATGTTGAGTGGACATTTTCAAGGGCGAGTTTTAAGCATGCTTTCTAAATTAGTTAACCCAGTAACTATACTTGAAATTGGCACTTATACGGGTTATTCAGCCTTATGTTTGTGCGAAGGAATGAAGGAAAAAGGAATACTTCATACGATTGACATTAAGGAAGAATTAGTTGATTTTCAGCGAAAATATTTTAACAAATCGCCTTGGGGAAAGCAAATCGTACAACATCTTGGACAGGCTATTGACATCATTCCAACACTGGATTTGAAATTTGATTTGGTTTTTATTGATGCCGACAAAGAAAATTACCTAAATTATTTTGAATTGATTATCCCAAAAATGAACAAGGGAGGAATTATTCTTTCGGACAACGTTTTGTGGAGCGGGAAGGTTTTAGAGCCGCTACAATCAAATGATTTGAGTACAAAAATAATAATGGAATACAATCAATTATTAAAAACCGATCCAAGAGTGGAAAGTGTTTTATTACCTATTCGCGATGGATTGACTGTTTCGCGAGTTATTTGACCTGCATTCGATATTGATAATATTGGTAAACTCTATAGAAAACAATTCCATAAAGCCACCCAAAAATATAACCCGTCAAAATATCACTAGGATAGTGAACCCCTAGGTATATTCGGCTATAAGCAAAAATCAAAGGATATAAAAAAATCAGAAAAATATATTTATATTGGTTCTTTAATATTAAAAATACGAAGGTCATCGTAGCCATTGAATTCGAAGCGTGCCCTGAAAAGAAACTAAAGGTATTGGACTGATGAACAATTCGAATAATATCTTTAATTTCCGGATTATTACACGGCCGTAATCGCTTGAAAGTAATTTTGAATAACTCAACAGATTCGTTACAAAAAAACAATATCAGGGCTGCAAAAACGACAACTATCCCAAGATTTTTTAAACCAATTTTTTTGTAAAGTAGATAAGCCAATAGTAAGAAAAATGGCGACCAATATACCTGTTTGGTTATGATTAGCCATAAGTTATCATAAGCAGGAGAACCTAGACTGTTTAAGTAAATGAATAGATGGGTATCTAGAGACCGTATTTTTTCCAGCATTATTTTTTGCGTTTTATAGGGCCAATGCTATCCTCAATTTCGTCCGAAACTTTGTTTATTTGAGGTGCTGTTTCAGCCAATAAATCATCCTTGGCTTTCAAAATTTCCGGGGTAAAAGTACTTGAAATAGTGGTCGGTGATGTTGTTGTTTCTCCTAGTATATTGCTTTTGGCTTTGTCGATTTCGGAAGTAATGCTGTGTGTAAAATCATGGAGCATATTTTGGTCAAAACCATTGGCCTCGGCACCTTTTTGAATTTCGTTTTTTATATCATTTGTGGCGTTTTTTAATTGCGCCATCGCTTTTCCCATTGTTCTGGCTATTTCAGGCACTTTATCTGACCCAAAAAGCATTAATATGATAAATATGATGAAAATCAATTCACCTCCTCCTATACCAAACATAATCTAATTATTTTAAGTCGCAAAGTTACAAAGTTGTCCAGTTACAAATGGCCTTATTTTATAAATAATTAACATCAATTAAATTTAGATTTCACTTCCAAAATTGACAAAATCCGCTTTCCCATATCAAAATAGGCCAATTCTAGTTTTTCAACGGATTTTTTCTTTTTGGGAAGCCGTTTTAATCGACTTTATTTTTCAAAACCAGTGATTGTTTTGAATTCCCTATTTTTTGAAATTAGGAAATCCATCAATTCAAATTCGAGGCCAGATTTTAGTAGCGCTTTTGACTTGGAATCATTTTCACAAAAAATAAGGAAAAGTCCAATTTCATCATCTTTTAGTTGTAACGTATTCGTAAAAAAAGCATACCAGATTTTATTCATAATCATCTCGGTAAAATTCTTCGGACTAATAAAATCAATTCTTTCAGGGTTATTTATCTTTAGTATTTTTAAAATATCTCTATACATTCTGACAAAATCCATTCCGTTTTCGACGGTTCCATCTGGAGGCATTGTACTGTTTTTGAGTGAAGACTTTTCGTTATCAAAATAATACCTGTCCACAATTGCTTGTGAGCCGCCTTCTAAGGGTCGAATGTTTTTTTTAGCATAAACAACAACCTCAAGTAACTGTTTTGTGAGAATTTCCAATTTAACTCTTAGAAACGGAGTGGAAAAATGGCTCTTACTGAGTCCAATTTTTTTGGATTTGAATGCTAAACTTGAAAAAAGCAGAGTGTCATTTACTTTTGCCAGTATGCTGAAAACACCCTGAGAGTTTATGGTTGTTCCTGATTTTGAATTTATGTTGAACACAATTCCTGCTTCTATTTTGGCAGAATCATTAACGACTTGCCCGTGCAATGGTATCCTAGTCAATAGTTGTCCAAAACAAAATTGACAAAACAAACACAAAACAAGAATTCCTGTGATACTTTTCATTGGTTTACAATTTAATTGTTTTTTTTTACCAAAGAAACAATCAAAACACCACCTTAAAGTTAGTGAATTATTAAGTCTTGAAGGTCTTTATTGTATTATATTTTGGCAATCAATTTTTTGCTAAAATTCATTAAATCAGAGTGTTATTTTCGAAGTTGGAAATAAATAATATAAACTTTTTTAATACAAAAGAACTCTAAAGAATAGGTTTTGGGATTTATTCACCACCATCGTGTCAGCGGAAGCTTTCAATGTTAAAACAAAAGCGTTTGGGGCGTAATTTAGGGGTGTTGGAAATATAAATTTTTTCTTTTTTAGACTAACTAATATTTATGCCTAATTTTTATGTCTCCAGAGGTTTTGGGATTTATCCATAATTGGTTCGATATTTCCGAAAAAATTCCAATTTGAAAATA
>CANHNG010000297.1 GCA_947461915.1 Flavobacteriaceae bacterium | reverse complement strand
GATTGGCTTTTTTGGCTCTATCAGTAGCCAATTTTCGGATTCCGGAAAGTTCTTTGCGTTCGCGTTCCGCTTGCAAAATTTTGCGCAACAAAGCATCGGCGCTTGCCGGGTTTTTATGCAAATAACTGTCTAATTTGTTTTTTACGAAATCATTGACAAAGGTACGAACCGAGGGCATTCCGGGTTCCGAACCCATGTCAGTCGAACCCAACTTGGTCTTGGTTTGCGATTCGAAAACCGGCTCCATTACCTTAATACTTATGGCGGTCACAATGGATTTTCGAACATCCGAAGCTTCAAATGGTTTGTTGTAGTATTCCCGAATGGTTTTCACGATGGCTTCACGATAGGCAGCCAAATGCGTCCCTCCCTGCGTAGTGTTTTGACCGTTGACAAACGAATGGTATTCCTCGCTGTATTGGGTTTTGCTGTGTGTCAAGGCAATTTCGATATCATCACCTTTCAAGTGAATAATTGGATATTCAAGGTCATCGGCGTGGATGGTTTCATCCAACAAATCTTTCAATCCATTTTCGGAAAAATATTTTTCGCCGTTGAATAATATGGTTAAACCATTGTTGAGATAACAATAGTTTTTGAGCATTTTGATAATATATTCGTAACGGAATTTGTAATTTTTGAAAATTGCTTCATCCGGAATAAAACTAACCTTGGTTCCTTTTCGTTTGGTCGTTTCGATAATATCTTCTTCCAAAACCAAGTTTCCTGCCGAGAATTCGGCTGCTTTTTGCTTGTCGTCCCGAACGGATTCCACACGAAAATAATTGGACAAAGCATTCACCGCTTTCGTTCCAACACCATTCAAACCTACGGATTTCTTAAAAGCAAGTGAATCATATTTTCCACCCGTATTCATTTTGGAAACCACATCAATCACTTTTCCAAGGGGAATTCCACGACCGTAATCACGAACCGTAACGGTTTTGTCCTTGATAGTCACCTCGATGGTTTTTCCTGCACCCATAACGAACTCGTCAATACAGTTGTCGAGGACTTCTTTGAGAAGAATGTAAATACCATCGTCTGGCGAAGAACCGTCACCAAGCTTTCCGATGTACATTCCGGGACGCATTCTGATATGTTCTTTCCAGTCTAGTGACCGAATATTGTCTTCGGTATATTGATTTTGATCGGACATTTTAAATTTTATCGAATTTAACTGCGGTCTGTTCGGTCTTTGATTTTCGCTCAGACCTCGAGTGTGCTAATGTAGTGTAAATTGATAAAATTTGAAAGCGGAAAAATTCAAAGTTATTAAGAATGATATTGACAGTGGGGAATTGAGCTTTGAATTGAGTTTTGAATTGAGTTTTGAATTGAGTTTTTAATTTTTTTTCTAAAAATTCTTGACAATTTCTAACAATTGTTTGTCTAATTCCTCATTGGAAATTCTTCCTTTTTCAACATCAAAATTATCATTGAAACTAGCTAAGGAAAAGGAGGCTTTTACTACTGCACCAAAACGGGGAAAAGCGTTTTTAGCAATTTCAAGAACCGTTGCCCCACCCCTAACTCCAGGAGATGTAGCCATAAGAAGCATAGGTTTTTCTTGGAATATTTTAGCTGTAATTCTAGAACACCAGTCGAAAATATTTTTGAAAGCCACTGAATAATTTCCGTTATTTTCTGCAAGGGAAACCACCAAAACATCAGCAGTGGCGATTTTGTCCAAAAAAGCTTTCGCCAAAGGATGTTGTCCTATTGACACTTCAATATCAACACCAAATAAAGGCATCTGATAATCATTTAGGTCTAATACTTCGACCTCTGCATTTTCAAAAAGATGCGCAGCATAATTCGCCAATTTTTTATTGATGGAATTGCGGCTATTGCTTCCGGCTAGGGCGATGATTTTCATAATCTATAGTTTTTATTAAGTGAATAAAAATTTAAAAGAATAAAAAAATCCAAAGTTATTTATGATAATATTTTCTCAATTTCAGGTTGAGCTCTTTAGGATTAAAAGGCTTTATGATATATTCATCAATACCAACAAGCATTGCTTTTTCGAGATAGCCATAAGATGCTGATGCGGTTAAGGCGATAATTGGTATGGCAAAATCCTTATTTCTTATAATAGTTGTTGCCTCATATCCATCCATTATTGGCATGGCCAAATCCATCAAAACAACATCATACTTCCCTTTTTTATATTTCTCAGTGGCAATTAATCCATTTAATGCAATGTCAACCGAAACATTCCAATGGGATAGTATTTTCTCTGCCACTCTCACATTAATTAGATTGTCTTCTACAAGAAGCACCCGCATTCCGTCTAAATTTTCTTCTTTATAATCGTGGTATAAAAGATTATTTTTTAAATCGGAACTATCTGAAAAATAAGGGGTTTTTAAAACAAAACTAAAGTTGGATCCCTTGCCGATTTCACTTTGCAAAACAATATCAGAATCCAGTAATTGAAGCAGCTTTTTTGAAATCACCAAACCCAATCCTGTTCCTCCAAATTGCCTAGTAGTGCTTTTTTCTGCTTGTTCAAAATGATGAAAAATTTGTTCGAATTTTGCCTTTTCTATACCAATTCCGGTGTCAACAACTTGAATTTTAAACGTGGAGGTGTTGCCTTTTTTTTCTAATTGATCAATTTTGATTTGAACAGAACCGTTATTGGTGAATTTTATGCCATTTGAAACTAAATTAGTTATAATTTGTCCAATTCTCAGTGGATCGCTAATTATGTTTGAGGTGAAATTTTTGTCAATTATAACTTCAATTTTATTTGAATTTTCGTGAGCTTTAACTTCCAAGGATTTTGCGATTTGCAAAATTAATTCCTCTAAGTCGAATGGGATGTGCTCAATGTCAATTTTACCGGCTTCTATTTTATTAAAATCGAGAATGTCATTAATCAGAAGATATAAATTTTGGGAAGAATGCTTTAAAACCTCTATGTTTTCTTGGAAACTGGAAAAGGAATTTTCTTTTTCCATGATGTAAATCAGCCCAATAATAGCATTCAAAGGAGTTCGAATCTCATGACTCATAATGGATAGAAAATCCGACTTGGCATGATTGGCCTTTTCAGCATTGGATTTAGCATCAAATAATTGATTCTCAAATTCTTTTTTTAAGTCAATTTCGTTATGCAGTATTTGCAGCAATTCAGTCAGATTATCATCCCCTAACCCTATGGCACTGTTATTATTACTTAACAATTTGATAGCTTGAATTAATTCAGACTGTATCTTCTTATTTTTCTCTAATTGGTCTTTAATTTCGGCATTAATTTTATAAAATTCTGAGTCATTTAATCGAATGGATTGCTCGAACAATTCAG
>CANHNG010000296.1 GCA_947461915.1 Flavobacteriaceae bacterium | reverse complement strand
TTGAAATCTTCGGGAGGGCAGGATTCCGCAAGCGAACAACCCGCTTTCAAATCGGGAAGGATTACTTTTTTGGTTGGGTTCAATATTTTTGCCGTTTCGGCCATAAAATGCACCCCAGCAAAAAGGATGATATCGGCATCCACTTTCATCGCTTCTTGCGATAATCCCAAACTGTCTCCTACATAATCTGCTATGTCTTGAATATCGGATTCCTGATAGTAATGGGCTAAAATTACCGCATTTTTCTCTTTCTTCAGTTCTAGTATTCGTTCTTTAAGACTTTTCATCCCTGTTCCATTTTATTCTCTTGTGGTTGACTATTTTTTGCTGTAAACACAAATACTATTTTTACAAAGATACACTTATTTAAAAAACAATAAATTGAAAAAAAGTTATGGATTTGCCTTTTCTGTCGGGTTTAAGGCGGCTTAGCCGGCTAATTCCACTACTTTATTTTCACCCACCAAACTCACTTTTACCAATCCGTGTTTGGCCAAGCCTTTCATGGCAGCGTCCCATTTTTTACCACTCAAATCTGATTTTATTTTCAGGAGTCCCAAATCCATTTGGTTGTCATTGGTTTGCAATAGTGCCACTATCAATTTTTCTTCGTCTTCCAATTCAATTTGAACCTGTTTTTTCTCCGGACGCATTTGCGGGAAGAACAGCACTTCCTGAATCGACGAGTTGTTGGTAAAGAACATCATCAAACGATCCATTCCAATTCCTAAACCTGAAGTGGGGGGCATTCCGTACTCTAGCGCTCTCAAGAAATCCTCGTCAATGGTTCCAGAAGCTTCGTCATCTCCTTTTTCGGCTAATCGCATTTGGTCTTCAAAACGTTCGCGTTGGTCAATGGGATCATTCAATTCCGAGTAGGCGTTGGCTACTTCCTTACCGCAAACCATGAGTTCGAAACGCTCGGTCAATGCTGGATTGTCGCGGTGTTGTTTGCACAAAGGCGACATTTCCTTTGGATAATCCGTAATGAAGGTGGGCTGAATGTAATTTCCTTCGCATTTCGCGCCAAAAATCTCGTCAATCAATTTTCCTTTCCCCATCGTAGCATCCACATCAATTCCCATGGCTCTTGCGGCCTCGAATAATTCCGCTTCGCTTTTGCCGGAAATATCAAAACCGGTAAAATGTTTGATGGAATCCGTCATCGTCACTCTGGCGTACGGCGCTTTGAAATTGATTTTATGTTCGCCAAAAGTCGCTTCACTAGAACCATTTACACAAATGGCGCAATGTTCCAATAAGTTTTCGGTGAAGTTCATCATCCAGTTGTAGTCTTTGTAGGCTACATATATTTCCATAGCGGTAAACTCTGGGTTATGCGTCCGATCCATTCCTTCATTTCGGAAGTTTTTCGAAAACTCATACACCCCTTCAAAACCACCCACAATCAATCTTTTTAAGTACAATTCGTTCGCAATTCGCATGTACAACGGAATGTCAAGCGAGTTGTGGTGCGTGATAAAAGGTCTCGCCGCAGCACCACCGGGAATCGGTTGCAAAACGGGTGTTTCCACCTCTAAGTATCCTTTGTCATTGAAGAACGAACGCATCGCGTTGAACAGTTTCGTTCTTTTGATAAACGTGTCTTTCACATGGTCATTCACCGTTAAATCCACATAACGACGACGGTATCTTTGTTCCGGATCCGAAAAAGCATCGTGTGTTTTTCCGTCCGCGTCCGTTTTTACAATAGGGAGTGGTTTCAAGGCTTTCGCCAAAACCGTCAAGCCATAAATATGAACCGAGATTTCGCCTACCTGCGTTTTAAAAACCGTACCGCGAACTCCTATAAAATCGCCGATATCCAATAGTTTTTTGAAAACCACATTGTACATCGTTTTTTCCTCGTCATCGGAAATATCGTCTCTCGAAACATAGATTTGAATGCGTCCTTCGGCGTCCTTCAATTCGGCAAAAGAGGCTTTTCCCATGATGCGTTTCCCCATCAAACGACCGGCCAGAATTACTTCCTTGCCGTCGAACTTCTCGAAATCGGCTAGGATTTCGCTGGAATAAGCGGTGGTGGTAAATTCGGCTGCGGGATAAGGTTCAATGCCTAAGTTACGTAATTCGCTGAGCGCTTCTCTACGAAGGATTTCTTGTTCGGATAATGCCATTCTGTTCTGATTTTAAGATTGCAAAGATAACAAAAGATTGCTGATTGCAGATTTCCCATTTCAGATTTTTTGGAACCTAAAATTTCATTTTTCAAGACGACTTGTCCCGCTATTTATTCTAATTTTTTTGTTTTTAAAGGTAAAAAAATCAAAAAAGCACCAATAATTTAAATCCGTGTCAATCCGTTTTATCAGTGTCACCTGCCTGTCGGCAGACAGGTCCGTGTGCCATTTTTAGCTGTTAGTCCTCTTAGTGGACGGTCGTTTCTTTAATTAAAATTCATTATTCAAAACTTTGTAACTTTGCAATTCATAATAGGGCAATGAACAAAACCATTCAACTCCAAGATTTAGGACTTCAAGACTACAAAACCACTTGGGAATACCAAGAGGAATTGTTCCGGGGCGTGGTCGATTTAAAAATCAAGAATAGGAGGGAGGAAACCACTGTTCAAACCCCCAATTATTTCCTTTTTGTCGAACATCCACATGTGTATACCTTGGGCAAAAGCGGTGATGTATCCCATTTGCTTTTAACCGAAAAACAACTCGAGGCCAAAGGGGCGACTTTCTACAAAATCAACCGCGGTGGCGACATTACCTATCACGGACCGGGACAAATCGTGGGCTATCCCATTTTGGACTTGGATAACTTCTTTACCGATATCCATCAATACTTGCGTTTGCTAGAAGAAGCTATCATCTTGACTTTGCGGGAATACGGATTGGAATGTGGCCGAAGCGAGGGCGAAACCGGAGTTTGGTTGGGTGTCGGAACACCTTTTGCCCGTAAAATTTGTGCCCTTGGCGTTCGGGCTTCTCGCTGGGTGACCATGCACGGTTTGGCGTTGAATGTTAACGTCGATTTGGGTTATTTTGACAACATCATTCCCTGTGGCATTCGAGGAAAAGCGGTCACTTCTTTAAACGTGGAGTTGGGTGTCGAAAAAGTAAATGAAGCCGAAGTAAAAACAAAAATTCTAAACCATTTCTCCTATCTTTTCGAAGCTACTTTCGATACCTCAGAGATCAACAATCCTTAATCTGAAATCACAAATCCATTTTCAATTGTTCCGGCAACAGCCGAAACGTCATACGATGGTATTTAGTCACACCGTATTTTCGGATAGCTTCCCGGTGCTCTTGGGTGGGATAGCCTTTGTTCTGTTTCCAGTTGTACAT
>CANHNG010000295.1 GCA_947461915.1 Flavobacteriaceae bacterium | reverse complement strand
TTTTTCGCAGTTGGAATTCCATTTTTCTTCCTGACAGTATTAGGATTCAAATTATTGTCTCCAAAAATAAAATCTATAGGAAATATTGCAAAATACACCTTGCTAGCCATCTGGTTAATAGCAGTTGCAATAGCTATTTCTATCGGGATAAAACAAGCTACTGCCTTTGCCGTTGAAGGAAGAATATTAAAAACAGAAACGATTAATCTAATCCCAACGGATACCCTTTTAATCAAATTTAAGCACAATGATTTTTACGCCAAAAATATTGATGAACGAAACGATTTTAAAATATCCCAAGATTCTTCGGGCACAGATGTCATCTACTCAAATGATGTCCGTTTTAAAATAGCGGCGACAGATGAAAAAACACCCTACCTCAAAATTGAAAAAGAGGCAAAAGGAAAGACATTAATCGAAGCCAAAAAGAGAGCTGATAAAATCAAATATGATTACGTAATTCAAGGAAACCGAATCATTTTGAACAATTACTTTTTGACGGACTTAAAGGAGAAATTCGGTGATCAAGAAATTGAAATTACTTTATTCCTTCCAAAAGGAATCTTGTTCAAAGTAGACAAATCATTGGAAAATTATGATCATTCTGATAGTGACTATTTTTTTATGGAATCCTGATTTCACAGAGGCCGTGTATAAAGTCGGAAATGATAAAATAAAATGCTTGAATTGCCCGAAAGAGGAAAACGAAAACAATGAAATGGATAGCAAAGAAGAAAACGATAGCGTAGTTACAAAAACGGTAAGCACAAACGGAAAAGTGATTAAGATTAATAAAATTGAGGCTAAAAAAGAAAGTTAAAACTATCTTTTAGCAAAAATCAGAAAAATCATTCATCAAAAGTGGATGATTTTTTTATATTTGTAAACTACTTAACTATAAAAATAAAATGAAAAAAAATACCGCCCTACTCCTATTCCTTTTGGTTGCTACATTTTCATGGGCGCAAAAAGACGAAAAAATTAAAGGTTCTAAAATAGTGACCATTGAACAAAAAGAAATTGGTAATTTTGATTGGATTGAAGTTGGAGATAACATTGAAGTATCTTTGGAAAAAGGCGAAAAAAACGAAATAAAAATTGAGGCCGACGATAATCTTCATAACATCATCACTATTGATTTAAGTGACAATATACTCCGGTTAAATACTTCAAAAACTGCCATAAATTTCAAAAAATTATTGCTGCGGGTAACCTATACGAAAGATTTAAAAATGGTGGTTTCAAAAAACGAATCCACGGTGAATGCCATTCAAGAAATTCAATTAGAGGATATTACTTTTAAATCTTCCAATAATTCCAAACTGAATTTAAACGTCAATTCCAAGAATTTCGTATTGCAGTCTGACGACAAATCGAAAACGGAACTTAATTTAAAAGCAGAAAGTTCCACAATCGAGTTGAGTAAAAATTCCAATTTGATAGCGTTGATTGCCTCCGTTGATTTAAAATGTGACCTATACCAAAAGGCAAAAGCAAACCTAGAAGGTGATGTAACAAATGCCATCATTCGTCTGGACAACAATGCTAATTTTATAGGAAGCAAGTTGATCCTAAAAAATGCCGAATTGATGGCAGAGGGCTATTCAAACTGTAGTGTCAACTCTAGTTCCGCAATGAGTATTGACGCCTCAGGAAATACGGAAATCCAAATTTATGGGGACCAAAAAATGGAAATGAAAAGATTCGTTGATTCTGCCACATTGATCAAGAAATCCACAAAATAATCCAAACAAAAAGGATTCATTTTTAAGATGAAGCCTTTTTTTAAATTAAAACGAAATTATTACTATAAAGCAGCCAAGTATCTTTCGGCATCTAGGGCAGCCATACAACCTGTTCCAGCAGCAGTAATCGCTTGACGGTAGACATGGTCGGCTGCATCGCCCGCTACAAAAACACCTTTGATATTCGTTTTTGAAGTTCCCGGAACATTGACAATATAGCCCGTTTCATCAAGAGTAAGAAAGTCTTTGAAAATATCCGTATTAGGTTTGTGACCAATGGCAACGAAGAAACCAGTAGCCGGAATATCAAAAACTTCGCCTGTGGTTTTATTCTTGGCTTTTACGCCAGTCACTACTTGTTCATCTCCTAAAACTTCAACTGTGTCATGATTCATTAAAATCGTAATATTATCAGTTTTGCGAACTCTGTCTTCCATGATTTTTGAAGCCCTAAATTTTTCACTTCTCACTAACATAGTTACTTTTTTACAAAGCTTAGACAAATAATGCGCTTCCTCACAGGCAGAATCTCCAGCGCCTACAATAACTACTTCTTGGTTTCTGTAGAAGAACCCATCACAAACGGCACAGGCAGAAACACCTCCGCCCATTTTTAAATAATGCTGTTCAGAAGGCAATCCTAAATATTTGGCTGTAGCTCCTGTCGAAATGACCACCGTTTCGCAATGCAGTTCGATACTGTCATTAATCCAAACTTTATGGACATCACCACTAAAATCAACCTTGGTTGCCCAACCATCACGCACATCCGTACCAAAACGTTGGGCTTGCAGTTGCAGTTGCACCATCATTTCCGGTCCCGTTACTCCGTCAACATACCCTGGAAAATTCTCCACTTCGTTAGTCGTTGTCAGTTGGCCTCCAGGTTGCATCCCTTGATATAAAACAGGATTCATGTTGGCTCTCGCAGCATATATACCTGCGGTATACCCTGCAGGTCCGGAACCTATAATAAGACATTTTATTTTTTCGATTGTATCAGACATAGTATATCTATATTAAATTTTGAGATTGCAAATGTATGTTTTTATTGAAAATTTAAACTAAAATTACGTCACTTTTAATCGTATAAAAATAATAAAATTGTATTCCGAAATATCACTTGGAAAACTAAAAATTAGTTTTATATTTGCATCCGCTTTCGGGGTGTAGCGTAGCTCGGTTATCGCGCCTGCTTTGGGAGCAGGAGGCCGCAGGTTCGAATCCTGCCACCCCGACAACTTTGTTGTCAATATATATCAAAAGGCTGTAAATCGTATGATTTACAGCCTTTTCCGTTTTTTTGTAAGTAAGGGGCTATAGAGGGTTTACTTGAAGTTAATTTAATTGCACTAAGGATAAATAACATACATCTCAAGTATAAAAAAGCCATTTTAGGCAGAACATCGTTTAGTAGAGAAAGTGAGGTAGTAGGAATTTAGAAAAATGCTAGGGCAACCTAATGACGGCGATTTAAAGTTGTAAGGCACTAACCTAATAAGCGTTACCAAAATTGTGGATACTTATTTATCACCAATTTATTTGAGTTAAGAGCTGATTTAATAGCAGCATTGTACA
>CANHNG010000294.1 GCA_947461915.1 Flavobacteriaceae bacterium | reverse complement strand
CGAAGCATACAAAGAGAAAATCGTGGACTATATGTTCAACGAATATGAAAAAGGGCGAACTCCAAACCCCGATGTACTTTGCAATCGAGAAATAAAATTCGATGTTTTCATGAAAATCGCTTTAAGCCTTGGTGCCGATTATGTGGCGACTGGTCATTATTGCCGAAAAGGAGAAATAGTAGTCAACGGTGAAAAAGTCTATCAGCTTTTGGCCGGAGCAGATATCAACAAAGATCAATCGTATTTTCTTTGTCAATTATCACAAGAACAATTATCAAGATCTTTGTTTCCAATTGGTGAATTGACCAAACCCGAAGTGCGCGAAATTGCTACCCAAATGGATTTGGTTACCGCGGAAAAGAAAGATTCACAAGGGTTGTGTTTCATTGGAAAAGTAAGATTGCCGGAATTTTTACAACAAAAATTAGAACCCAAAGATGGATTAATTTTTCAAATCGATGCAACTAATCCGGTATATAATTTAGAAACAATTGAGGGTCTTTCTGTTGAAGAAAAACTCGCTTTAGATGCCCAAAAAATCTGCTACACACCAGAAATGGGAAAAATAGTCGGTAAACATCAAGGAGCTCATTATTTCACTACAGGGCAACGAAAAGGTTTAAATGTGGGTGGAACAATAGACCCTTTGTTTATCATCGCAACGAATGTGGAGACCAATACTATTTACACTGGATTGGGTAGTCAACATCCTGGATTGTTCAAAAGTGCTTTGTTTATAGAGAAATCAGAAGTGCATTGGATTCGTGCTGATTTGACCTTGAGAAATGGTGAATCGATGGAAGTTATGGCGAGAATTCGTTACCGACAACCTCTGCAAAAAGCCACTTTGCACCAATTCGAAAACGGAATGTACATTGCTTTCGAAAAACCGCAATCCGCAATAACCGAAGGTCAATTCGTGGCTTGGCATTTGGATGATGAATTAGTTGGTTCGGGAGTTATTTCTTAGATTCGTATTTTTTTCCAACAATAAATATGAAAAAAATTCATTTAATACTTTTCTTGTTTATTACGTCGGCTGCCTTTTCCCAGGTAGAAGACGCTTGGGTGTATTTTAAGGACAAGCCGAATTCACAAACCTATCTCAATAACCCTTTGACAATGCTCACACAAAGAGCTCTAGATAGGCGGATAGCCCAAAACATTTCTTTGGATATTTCAGACGTTCCAATTTATCAATCCTATATTGACCAGATTACAAGTTCCGCTGGAATTACAGTTAAAGCCAAATCAAAATGGCTCAATTGTCTTCATGTTAGAGGCACACAAGCCAATATTAATGCGCTGATATTAGTGTCTTCTGTAGACCATGTTGATTTTGCCAATCGTTTGCTTAATACGGCCAAAATAACTTCGGTACAACGGCGTAAATCTGAACCCATAAACAAGACTTTGGAAAAAACCATAAATTTCAATTATGGAACCTCTGCCAATCAAATCCAAATGCTAAAAGGTGATTTGTTGCACCAATTAAATTATACGGGTTTAGGGAAAATAATTGCCGTGTTGGACGCCGGTTTTCCAAATGTAAATACAGCACAACCTTTCCAAAGGTTATTTACCAATAACTCCATTCTTGGCGGATATGACTATGTAAACAAAAGTGATAATTTTTACACGGGAGATTCACATGGAACGTTGGTTTTATCAACCATGGGTGGTTTTACGGAAGGTCAATTGGTAGGAACGGCGCCAGATGCAAAGTATTATTTATTTATAACAGAAGATGATAACTCTGAAAATCCAATAGAGGAATCAAATTGGGTTGAGGCTGCAGAAGAAGCCGACCGAATAGGGGCGGATATTATAACAAGTTCTTTGGGGTATTTTGGTTATGATAATCCAAATTATAATCACACCTATTCCGATATGACAGGGAATTCTGCCTTTGCTTCAAAAGGGGCTAATATTGCCTTTAGCAAAGGGATTGTTGTTATAGCAAGTGCTGGAAATGAAGCGCAAACTTCTGAGCCACATGTTGGCGTTCCCGCCGAAGCAACAAATGTTTTGGCTATTGGGGCGGTAAAAGCGGATAAAACATACGCCGCTTTTAGCTCTATTGGACCGAGTTTTGATAATCGTGTAAAACCTGATGTAATGGCTCAGGGACAAGCATCGGTTTTATCCGATGTTTCCGGAACTATTACAACTGCAAATGGAACTTCTTTCTCGGGACCAATATTAGCTGGAATGGTGGCTTGTTTGTGGCAGGCTTTTCCTGAAAAAACCAATCAAGAAATCAAACAATTAATCACACAGTCGGCCGATAGATATGCAGCACCAACAGTACAATTTGGTTATGGAATTCCGGATTTTAATTTGGCTTTAGCCAATGGGTTATCGGTTTCAGATTTTTCGAAAAGTGATTTTGTGGTTTACCCCAACCCGACGAGTGATTCCATTTCGGTTACTTTAAAAGAAGGATTCGATTCAGGAACTATTATTCTTTATACCGTTTTAGGACAAAAAGTTTTGGAAAAAAAAATCTCAAGCCAGTCTGCCGTTGTTTCAATGAAATCTATAGAAAAAGGGACTTATTTGTATAAAATAGAATCAAATCGTTTTTCTAAGAGCGGAAAAATTATAAAAAAATAACATTTAAATTCTCCTCAACCCAAAGTCTGTCAGCTTTTCAAAATCAAAACTCAATTATTCAGGGAAGTGTGAATCCGAACTTTAAAATTCGCCAAAAATGATATTGCAAAATTCAATTTCTAGATTCTAATTTTACTACTTTTGAGGGCGTACTAATTTATAAATAATGGCAAAAATCAAAATAATTATTATTCTGGCGTTTCTATGTATTGGCTTGCATAAATCGTACAGTCAAACTTATAATTTTAAAACTTCGGGTTTTAGCGTTTTGGAAAAAGACCAAAAAGGAAAATGGGGGAAATGGTCTGACTTGGATTTGGTCAATATTTTAGTGAAATTGGATACCGATAAAAGTAGGATTATTGTTTATTCCGAAGCCATACAAGTATTTGAAATTATAGATTACCATCCCATTGAAGAAAATGAATCCGACTGTGTTTATTCTTTCACCTGTAAGGATAACAATGGAGATGATTGCATGCTCTCAATTATTACACGAAAGAAGCAAGACAATAGAAAACAACTTTACATCAATTACGATAATAGAATTATTGTCTATAATATTTCCAATTTTAAATCATAAAATTGTAATATGAAAAATTTTTTTTTACTCTTTGCGTTTTTCCTAATTCTAAATACTCAAGCACAACAACGTCCTAAATTAGTTGTTGGGATTGTAGTAGACCAAATGAAAATGGAGTACTTATAT
>CANHNG010000293.1 GCA_947461915.1 Flavobacteriaceae bacterium | reverse complement strand
TCGATGAATTTAAGGTTTAATATACTTTTAAATCTTATATTTTATGTTAATGTATTGAATTTCAATTTTTTATATTTAAAATAGTCGTTTAGACTTCATATAAAGTTAGGGTTTTTAATTTGTGATATCAGTTAAAGTATCCTTTAATTTATGTTAAAATAATCATTCGTTATAGGATGTTTTAAAACGAATTGCAAACCAAATTATATATCTAAAAGCGATAATGTAAGACTTTTTTAGAAATAAAGATACTTTAAGGCAGAAGGTGTTTTTTGTATTGGTTTATAGCCAATTAATTTAGAATTTACTGCTCTACATTTTATGGATGATGAAAATTGTAGGGCGATTGTGTAATTCAACTTTCATTTTTTTCCATTCAGATGCCCGCATAGTTTTTATGTATTCCGTTGGCAGTGTAATATCTGTGGCAATGCAAATATAAGTTGATGGGTTTAGTGCATGTAAAATATCTTCCAGCATTTTGTTGTTTCTAAAAGGCGTTTCGATAAAAATCTGGGATTGGTTTTTGTCTTGTGATATTTTCTCCAAATTTTTTAGAGCAGTTTTCTTTTCGGTTTTGTCGATAGGGAGGTATCCATTGAAAGTGAAACTCTGTCCATTCATGCCAGAGGCCATAATTGCCAAAATAATAGATGATGGACCCACTAAAGGCACCACTTGAATCCCCTTTTCATGAGCTAATTTTACGATGACAGCACCAGGATCGGCTACTCCAGGACAACCCGCTTCACTCATCAGCCCTATGTTTATTCCTTCCAAGCAAGGTTGTATCATTTTGTTGTGTTCAGAAACTTCGGTGTGTTTGTTTAAAGTGCTTAGCCTTAGTGAGGCTTGAACTTTTTCAGGATATATGCTTTTAATGAATTTCCTTGCTGTTTTTTCATTTTCCACTATATAATCATCAATGAAGTCAATAGTCCTTTTTACGGTTTGCGGTAATACGTCTTCAGGATTAATCTCGCCTAGAGTTGTCGGAATTAGGTATAGTTTTCCGAATAGGGAAGCTGGTTTCATAAGTGTCATTTTAAGTGCTTCGGTCGATGAAGAATCTAGATCGATTTGATTTTTATTGGAAGTAATTGCTTAAGTATGCTTTTCAATAAGTTTTTTAGCAATTATATCGCAAGCTTCATCGAGCATTTGATAAACGGAATCAAATCCGTTCTGTACTCCGTAATAAGGATCCGGCACATCCACATTTTCATTTGGAAATAATTCATTTAAAATGAGTTGTACTTTTTTTCTATGCTCTTGGTTTTTGGAAAGTTCAAGGACATCATTGTAATTGTTGTTATCCATGACATAGATATAATCAAAAAAGTCAAAATCATTTGTGGTGATTTGTCTGCATTTTTGATTTGATATAAGGATTCCGTTTTTTTTGGCCGTAATGATGGATCGCTCGTCAGGGGCATTGCCAATGTGCCATGAACCTGTTCCTGCAGAATCCACTTTAAATTTATTTTCAGGTAGTTTTGAAGCTAATATTCCTTCGGCTAAGGGTGACCGACAAATATTACCTAAACAAACCATCAAAATTTTTATGGACATACTGCACTTATAGCGTTAATTTTTTATGGATGTCTTCGACAAATTTTTTGAATTGTTTGTCGGTTGCAACCAAATTGTCAACGGTTTTACAGGCATGTAATACAGTAGCGTGATCACGATCACCAATTTGAGAACCGATGTTTGCTAAAGAAGCTTTAGTGAATTTTTTAGCAAAAAACATGGCCAATTGCCTGGCTTGCACGATGTGTCTTTTTCTAGTTTTTGATTGCAGTGTTTCCAAATCTAACTGGAAATAATCAGAAACTATTTTTTGGATGTAATCGATCGAAATTTCTCGTTTTACATTTTTAACGAATTTCTCAACAACATTTTTAGCAAGTTCCAATGTCACTTCTTTTTTGTTGAAAGAAGATTGTGCGATTAGGGAAATAATGGCGCCTTCTAGTTCTCGAACATTTGATTTTATGTTTCGAGCCACATATTCTATAATTTCTTCAGGAATCTCTACACCATCACGATATAATATATTTTTTAGGATGGAGATTCTAGTTTCATAATCGGGTTGGTGCAATTCTGCGGACAATCCCCATTTGAAACGGGACAATAATCGCTGTTCGATATCTTGCATATCAACCGGTGCCTTGTCCGAAGTTAAAATCACCTGTTTTCCATTTTGATGCAAATAATTGAATATATGGAAGAAAACATCTTGTGTACCTGTCTTTCCTGAAAGGAATTGAACGTCGTCAATGATTAAAACATCTATTAATTGGTAAAAATGTATGAAATCATTCCGATTGTTTTTCTTTACTGAATCAATATATTGTTGGGTGAAAATTTCAGCAGAAATGTATAAAACAGTTTTTTCCGGATATTTGTCTTTTATTTCAACTCCAATAGCATGTGCCAAATGCGTTTTACCTAGACCAACTCCTCCAAAAATTAACAGCGGGTTAAATGAAGTCCCACCTGGTTTATTGGCAACTGCCATGCCTGCAGAGCGGGCTAATCTGTTAGAATCTCCTTCCAGGAAATTATCAAAACTATAGTTAGCGTTGAGTTGCGATTCAATTTTTAAATTTCGAATGCCAGGAATCACAAATGGATTTCTCAATTCTGGATTCAAATTTTTAAAAGGAGCGTCAACATCTTGCGGTTTCATGGGAACACGATTCGCGCTTGGTAATTGTTCTGTGAAGGGTTGTTTATTTCCATAAGTGTTCTCCATTTTAATTTTATAGAGTAACTTAGCATTTTTTCCGAGTTCTTTGGTTAATGCAACTTTTAATAATTTAACATAGTGTTCTTCTAGCCATTCGTAGAAAAATTTACTAGGAACCTGAATGTACAATGCATTATCAGTAAGTTCAACGGATTTTATAGGTTCAAACCAAGTTTTGTAGGCTTGATCTTGGATGTTATCTTTGATAAAAGACAAACAGTTTTCCCATACTGATTGAGCAGTCTTGTTCATGAATTAGGTTAAATTATTTTGGTTTTTAATGGTGATTTTATAAAAAAAGAAGTGAAATCAATCTTGTTTTTATCGGACAACAAATATGTGAACAAATTTCTCTAAAAAAAAATTTTTCTCTGACAATTTTTATTAAATTTAGTTGTATGAGTTTTTTACATTTAATTTTTAATGAATAATTTAATGGAATATCATCAAATACAAATACGTGTTCGCTATTCTGAAACGGACCAAATGAGGGTAGTTTATCATGGTAATTATGCCCAGTATTTTGAATCTGGCAGGGTTGAATGGCTTAGAAATAAAGGAGTTTCCTATAAATGGATGGAGGAAAACG
>CANHNG010000292.1 GCA_947461915.1 Flavobacteriaceae bacterium | reverse complement strand
TCAATTAAAACTATGTTACTTTTCCTTGTTTTCATAGTACTAAATTAACAATTCTTATTTAAACTTATCACTATTTTTTTTAACTCTTAAAAAATTGAAAATTCGAAAAAATCTTTAGATTTACTAGCAAAATCACATTTTTAATTTTTTTAAAAATATTTTTAAAATACATAAAACGTCTCAAAATTATAAACGCTGAAAATTATAAGGAGAAAAATTGTGGATTTGAAATATAAAAAGGGGGAGGTCCTTTTAGCATTACTTCACAAATTAATTTAGGAAACCATAAAATGGTCGTCTCTCAAAATAAAAAAGGTTATTATCACTTCTTCCTTTCGATAACATAATTAACCATTAAAATCAATGCTTCTTTAAACTCAGAAATCGGGTAGTTTTCCAAAAGCAAAAGTGCCTCTTGTTGAAATTGCGCCATTTTTTGTTCGGCATAAAGCAAGCCATTATTCTCTTTTACAAAGGCAATAACTTCTTTGACGCGATTCTTGTCTTTGTTGTGGTTTTTTATGGAATTAATAAGCCAGGATTTTTCTTTTGAAGTACAATTGTTCAAAACATGAATAAGCGGCAAAGTCATCTTTTGTTCCTTGATGTCTATTCCAGTGGGTTTGCCAATGGCTTCTTCTGAATAATCAAACAGATCGTCTTTTATTTGAAAAGCCATCCCGATGAGTTCTCCAAATTTCCGCATGTTCTCTACCTGGGCTTCGTCTTCAATAACTGATTTTGCCCCAAGAGCACAACAAGCCGCTATAAGGGTAGCTGTCTTTTTTCGGATAATCTCGTAGTAAACAGCTTCGGTAATATCTAATCTTCGGGCTTTTTCTATTTGGAGCAACTCGCCTTCACTCATTTCTCGAACAGCCACGGAAATAATCCGTAATAAATCGAAATCGCCATTGTCTATAGAAAGCAACAATCCTTTTGACAGCAAATAATCTCCAACCAAAACAGCAATTTTGTTCTTCCAAAGTGCATTAATCGAAAAAAAACCTCTCCTACGGTTACTGTCATCAACCACATCATCGTGAACTAAAGTGGCGGTATGAATCAATTCGATAACACATGCCCCGCGATAGGTTCTTTCGTTTACAATCCCTTCCGAAACCATTTTAGCAGTCAAGAAAACAAACATAGGGCGCATTTGTTTTCCTTTTCGATTCACGATATAATAGGTAATCCTATTCAACAATGCTACCTTTGAAGTCATCGATTCGTAGAACTTTTTTTCAAAAAGTTCCATTTCGTTAAAAATAGGCTGTTTTATTTGAGAAGTGATGTTCATTGAGACTTCAAATATACTGTTTTCGAATAAAAAGGACAACTATTTAAGGCAAGTGAAGGATTTATCGGGACGTTTTTTAGGCTTCTTTATTGGCCAATTGTCCACAAGCAGCGTCGATGTCTTTTCCTCGGCTTCTTCGCACTTTTACGACAATTCCGCTAGCTTCAAGCGCTTTTATATAGGCATTTATTGATTCCTGTGATGCTTGCTGAAATTCGCCATCATCAATAGGATTGTATTCTATCAAATTGACTTTGCAAGGTACATACTTACAAAACTTCACCAAGGCATCAATGGAAGCTTTATTATCGTTGATATCTTTCCAAACGACATATTCGTAGGAGATTTTACTTTTGGTTTTTTTGTACCAATATTCCAATGCTTCCCTTAAATCTATTAATGGGAAACTGGCACTAAACGGCATAATTCGAGAACGGATTTCCTCAATTGCAGAGTGTAAAGAAACAGCCAATTTAAATTTCACTTCATCATCGGCGAGTTTTCGTATCATTTTAGGAACACCTGAGGTGGAAACGGTGATTCGTTTGGGCGACATTCCCAATCCTTCATTTGAAGTAATCATTTCAATAGCTTTCATCACATTATTATAATTCATAAGTGGCTCACCCATTCCCATAAAAACAATATTAGACAATGGATGGTCATAATACAACCGACTTTCTCTATCGATGGCAATCACTTGGTCATAGATTTCAGCGGGCTCTAAATTTCGCATTCTTTTTAATCGTGCAGTAGCACAAAAATTGCAATCTAAACTGCAGCCTACTTGGCTAGAAACACATGCAGTTGTCCTTGTATTTGTCGGTATCAAAACACTTTCCACCACCAAACCATCGTGCAAACGAACCGCATTCTTTACCGTTCCGTCTTCACTGCGTTGCATTGTATCGACTTTAATGTGGTTGATAACAAAGTTGTCTTCGAGCATTTTTCTTGTGGTTTTTGCCACATTACTCATATCCTCAAAAGTATGTGCGCCCTTGCTCCACAACCATTCATAGACTTGATTTCCACGGAACGCTTGGTCTCCATTGGCAACAAAAAAATTACGTAATTGTTCTTTTGATAAAGAGCGGATGTCTTTCTTCTCGATTTGCATGGCGCAAAGTTAATTACTAATTTGAATTATATTAGATTTTTACCCTGATTATGCATTAGAAAAAAATCACTAAATTTGAGTTTAAAATCCTAATGCGTAGCATTAGAAAATAATGGCTTATGGAATTTGATGTATCCTTTACTAATAAAGAGATTACGCCTTGGGGCGGGATGGTTTTTTTGAAGCAAATGTTAGACAAAATTGGGTTTAAAAACCAAATTTTGAGTTGTGAAGATTTGCCACAGCCACAATCTAATCGAGGCCATAAAGTAAGCACCATTTTAGAGGCTTTTATTACCAGTATTTGGTGTGGAGCTAATCGGTTTATGCACAAAGAGGTGACACGTCATGATGTTGCACTTGGCAAAACTAGGTGCTGAATTGGAAACTTTGCGCAAAGACCAAGCAGATTATATTGGGGTGAAGGTTGAAGGACCATTCAAACCGGAGTATTACAGATATTAAATTGATTTCAAACCTGTCCGGTTTTGTTTATAGGAACCCTTGCAGAAATGTGAGGGTTTTTTATTTTTGGGCGTGTCTTATCCTGAAATAGCGATACATAAAAAGTATCCTTATGGAAAACCCTAAAGAAAGTCGCTATGTAAAGCGCACACAAAAAGACTACACAATGTCTTTTAAATTACAAATTGTTCAAGAAATAGAACGCGGCAAGTTATCAATAACACAAGCTACAAAGCAGCATGGTATTCAATGTAGAAAGACAGTTGTAGAATGGCTTCGAAAATTTGGTAACTTTGATTGGGAAAATCAAACACCTTCGAATATGCCAAAATCTCCAGAGCAAAAAATAATGGAACTAGAAGCAAAAGTTAGGCTACTAGAAAAGCAGAAAACATTTTTAGAACAACAAGCTTTTGTTGCTGATAAGAAAGCCATCATTTTTGATATGATGATTGATAT
>CANHNG010000291.1 GCA_947461915.1 Flavobacteriaceae bacterium | reverse complement strand
TATTAAAAATATTTTTAATTTCGGGCATTCCATTTTGTCCTTTGAAGAAATTCGCAAAAGCATAATCACGTTCATCGCCACATGGTACTGCCATCACAGCTCCAGTTCCGTATCCTGCCAAAACGTAATCGCCAATCCAAACAGGAATTGGTTCCTTGGTAAATGGATGCTCCGCAAACGCACCAGTGAACACTCCCGAAATGGTTTTGACATCGGCCATTCTTTCTCTTTCTGAACGCTTGGCTGTAGCATCAATATAGGCATCAACAGCCGCTTTTTGTTCAAGCGTTGTGATTTGTGAAACTAGTTCGTGTTCTGGCGCTAAGGTCATGAAAGTAACTCCGAAGATAGTGTCGGGACGCGTGGTGAAAACCTCAATGATTGTCGGTTGTTGGTTGTCGGTTGTCGGTTGCTCTGACAACGGAGAACAGAGAACAGAGAACTTTACTGTTGCTCCTACCGACTTTCCAATCCAGTTTCTTTGACTTTCTTTTATTGATTCACTCCAATCTATCTCATTTAACCCTTGTAATAATCTTTCGGCATAAGCAGAAATTCGCATAGACCATTGTGTCATTTTTTTACGAATTACAGGATGTCCACCACGTTCGGAAACGCCGTTAACAATCTCGTCATTTGCCAAAACGGTTCCTAATGCAGGGCACCAGTTTACTTCGGTTTCTGCCAAATAGGTTAATCTGTACTGTAATAGTATTTTTTGTTGTACACCCGGGGACGATGCTTTCCATTCGGCTGCTGTAAAAGGCACAATATTGTCATCACTAACCGCATTAACGTTAGCATTCCCCTCTTTTTCGAATAGCGAAACTAAAGTCGAAATGTCTTCAGCTTTATCAGTATTTTTATTGTACCACGAATTGAATAATTGAATAAAAATCCATTGTGTGTGCTTGTAATAATCGGCATTTGAAGTGCGCACTTCTCTACTCCAATCGAATGAAAAACCGATTTTATCTAACTGTTCACGGTAACGCATAATGTTTTCACGAGTCGTTTTCTCAGGATGTTGCCCAGTTTGAATAGCATATTGCTCGGCTGGTAAACCAAAAGAATCATATCCCTGTGGATGCAACACATTGAATCCTTTGTGTCTTTTGAAACGCGCAACAATATCTGAAGCGATGTAACCTAACGGATGGCCAACGTGCAAACCGGCTCCCGATGGATACGGAAACATATCGAGCACATAATATTTTGGTTTGTCTGAATTATTAGATGCAGCAAAAGTTTGGTTTTTTGCCCAATATTGTTGCCATTTGGCTTCTACTTTTTCGTGATGATATTTCATTTTGCTGTTTTTCTGCTTGCAGTTGCAAATTTCGGCTTAAAATCTGCTTCAGAATACTTACTGACAACCGACAACCGACAACCCACAACTAAAATAAGCGACAAATTTACGTTTATTATAATAAAGTTAAAAGTTTGTACGTTATAAAGGGGAAAAACAATTTTCTTTATTATTTTTACTGCTTAAATTATTGTTTATGTCATCATCATTTGATAAATTTCAAAAACGCAGAGTGATTACCTCCTATTTTTCGGTAGTATTGAGTATCTTTTTGGTCTTGTTTTTGTTGGGAATATTGGGACTTTTTGTCATCAACTCCAAGCGCTTATCCGATAATTTCAAAGAAGAAATTGCCATGACCGTTTTTTTGAAAAATGAAGCCAACGACACAGTGGTAAAAGCTTTTACTAGCGAATTAAAAACAGCAAAGTTTGCAAAATCTTTCGAATATGTATCCAAAGAAAAAGCCGCTGAGCAACATAAAAAAGTAATTGGTGAAGATTTCATGCAGTTTTTAGGTGTAAATCCGCTGCAAAACTCCTTTGATATTCACTTGAAAGCTGACTATGTTAACAATACCGAGATTGCGAAAATTCAGAGCCGTTTACGCAAAAACCCAATGATTGCAGATATTGTTTACGACAAACAATTAGTAAACTTAGTGAATGACAATATCAAAAACATCAGTATGTGGATATTGATTATCAGTGGATTATTTGCTTTTGTTTCGGTTTTACTTATTAATAGTTCGTTAAGATTGGCCATTTTCGCAAATAGATTTATCATTAAAACGATGCAAATGGTTGGCGCTACTAAATCTTTTATCAGAAAACCATTTATTCAGAGAAGTGTGGTTTTAGGTTTGATTGGAGCGGCTTTAGCCATATTGGCTCTTATTGGAGTGCTTGTATATGTTGAAACTAATTTTCCTAATCTCGGAATTTTAGAAAATAAATTAGCCGTTGGCGCAGTACTTTTAGGAGTATTAGTGTTGAGTGTTTTAATCACTTGGTTGAGCACTTATTTTGCGACCCAACGCTTTTTGAATTTGAGAACGAATGATTTGTATTAATAGGAAAGATAAAAGAAAATAGATAATAATAGACTAAAAAATAATTTTCGGCAGAGATGCTGAAATAAATTCAGCATCAAATGAAAAATAACGAGCAAAAACCAGATTTTCTTTTTGACAAAGTAAATTACAAAACATTATTGATTGGTATTGCGGTCATTGCCGTTGGGTTTATCCTGATGAGTGGCGGTGGTAGCGATGACCCAAAAGTTTTTAACGAAGATATTTTTAGTTTCAGAAGAATTCGCTTGGCACCAACCGTTGTTTTGAGTGGATTTGGGATTACAATTTATTCGATTTTTAAAAAATCTAAATCGTAACAATGGATTATTTACAGGCGATTATACTTGCCATTATTGAAGGAATAACTGAATTCTTACCCATTTCTTCTACAGGTCACATGATTATTGCTTCGTCCTTTTTTGGAATTGCTCAAGACCATTTTACCAAATTATTCACTGTTGTTATTCAGCTTGGCGCCATACTTTCGGTGGTAGTTTTATATTTCAAACGGTTTTTTCAAACACTTGATTTCTATTTTAAATTATTGGTGGCTTTTATTCCAGCTGTTGTTTTTGGATTGCTTTTTAGCAAAAAAATTGACGCTTTATTAGAAAATCCTGTTACTGTAGCGATTTCATTGGTTTTAGGTGGAATCATTTTATTGAAAGTTGACGATTGGTTTAGTAACTCGCAGGAAACTCAAAACACAGAAAAAATTAGTTATTCTACAGCTTTTAAAATCGGTTTGTTCCAATGCTTAGCAATGATTCCTGGAGTTTCTAGAAGTGGTGCGAGCATCATTGGTGGAATGTCACAAAAATTATCAAGAACAACGGCTGCCGAATTTTCGTTTTTCTTAGCGGTACCAACCATGCTTGGCGCAACGGTTAAAAAATGTTACGATTACTACAAAGATGGATTTGTGCTTTCTGATGACCAAATTAATTTATTAATTATTGGCAATGTGGTTGGGTTTA
>CANHNG010000290.1 GCA_947461915.1 Flavobacteriaceae bacterium | reverse complement strand
ATGGTCGATGGAAACCAAGTTCACCATTTGCTCCAATTCGTCATACGCCCTATAAAGTGCATAAGTCAAATCTTGCGAGCCACCTATAACGATGGGAATAATTTTTTTCTTGATTAAACTAGAAACAACTTTCTTCAAAGCAAAATAAGTGTCCTCAATCGAATTTCCAGCATAAATATCACCCAAATCAGCAATGGAAACATTCCAGTTTCCAGGAAATAAGCCATACAATTCTTTTCGAATGTATGACAAATCAACTTCCTCGGTTTGGTTTACATCTCCTCGATTTTCCAAAACGCCTACAATGGCAATTTTAATTTTATTCAAATCCGGAAAGTCCTCCGAAGAATGAAATACTACCTTACTTCCCAATTGTTGGGAAGAAAATCCTTTAGCAAATTGAAGGATTTCATTATCTAAAGGCTTTAGAAAATCAAATTCCATATATTATTTCTTTTTCGCTAGTGTTTTCTTTGCTGCAGGCTTTTTAGCCGTTGTAGTTTTCTTTGCTGCTGTTTTTTTAGCTGGGGTTTTCTTGGCAATCATTTCTTGAACTTGTTCCAATGTCAATTTTGTGGCGTCAATGTCTTTGCTCAATTCAATTTTGGTTTTTCCTTTGGTAATCACTGACCTTCCCCAACGGGCTTTTTCGACCAAAATCCCTTCTTCTTTCCAATTATGCAAAACCTTGTCAATGTTTTTTTGCAATTTATCTTCAATCAGTTCCTCAATATCAGATTGAGACAAATTATCAAAATTGTATTTCTTGCTTACATTAATAAAAATTCCGTCCCACTTGATAAAAGGACCGAAACGCCCCGTACCCTTTTGTACCGGCTCTCCTTTATATGTCGCAATTGGAGCATCTGCTTGTGCTTTCTCATCAATTAATTCTTTTGCCCTTTCTATGGTGACATCCAATGGATTCTCACCCTTTGGCAAGGAAACAAAAGCACTTCCGTGACGCACGTACGGACCAAAACGACCGTTGCTTACCTCAACTTCTTCTCCTTTATAAGTACCTAAATTTTTGGGCAACAAAAACAAATCCAACACTTCTTCCAAAGTAATGTTTCCAATGTTTTGATCATTCATCAAACTGGCAAATTTTTTATCTTCGTCATCAGCAGCTCCAATCTGCGCCATTGAACCAAATTTACCCAAACGAACGCTGACTTGTTTTCCAGTTTTCGGGTCTGTTCCAAGAATTCTCTCGCCACTTTCCCTGTCGGCATTGGCTTCTACATCTTTCACAGTTGGGTGAAATTTATCATAGAATTCTTGCATCATGGTTGACCAATTCACATTTCCTTCGGCGATTTCATCAAAATCATGTTCCACCTTGGCAGTAAAATTATAATCCAAAATGTTTCCGAAATTTTTGACCAAGAAATCAGTCACAATGGTTCCAATATCAGTTGGGACTAATTTTCCCTTATCAGAACCCGTATTTTCTTTAAGTAACTTCTCTCCAACTTTTCCAGATTGTAAAGTAAGTTGGGTATAATTGCGCTCCAGACCGTCAAGATTTCCTTTTTCAACATAATTTCTGTTGATAATCGTTGAAATCGTCGGCGCATAAGTCGATGGACGACCAATCCCAAGTTCTTCGAGTTTCTTTACCAAAGAAGCTTCAGTATATCTTGCGGCTGGACGGGAATATCTTTCGGTGGCAGTAATGTAATTATTTTGTAATTTTTCATTGACTTTTAACGCTGGTAACATTCCCTCTTGTTCTTCCTCGTCTTCATCATGACCTTCTAAGTACACTTTCAAAAAACCTTCAAAAAGCAACACTTCACCAGAAGCAGTGAAAATTTCGCCATGATTATTGGCAGCAATTTTCACATTGGTTCGTTCCAATTCAGCATCACTCATTTGCGAAGCCAAAGTTCTTTTCCAAATCAAATCATACAATCGCGCTTGGTCTCTATCGATATTCACGGTGTGGCGCGACATATCAGTAGGACGAATCGCTTCGTGGGCTTCCTGCGCACCTTTGCTTTTATTGACAAAAGTTCGTGGTTTAGAAAATTCCTTTCCGTAGGATTTAATGATTTCGGCTTGAGCGGCTTCCATCGCGTCTTTTGACAAGTTTACGCTGTCTGTTCTCATATAAGTAATGAGTCCAGCTTCGTACAAACGTTGGGCTAATTGCATCGTGATCCCAACAGGCAAATACAATTTTCGGGCAGCCTCTTGTTGCAAAGTCGAAGTGGTAAAAGGGCCAGTAGGTGATTTTTTAGTTGGTTTTGTTTCTAAATCCGAAACTTTATAGGTAGAGCCACTGTTCTTGTTTAAGAAATCTTCAGCCTCTTTTTTAGTATTGAAATTCTTTGGAAGTTTGGCTTTAAAAGATTTCCCCGCCTCATTCGTGAATTCGGCAACGACAGAATAGGTTGCCACTGCTTTAAAATTCTGGATTTCTCGTTCCCGTTCCACAATCAAACGAACGGATACGGATTGCACGCGTCCAGCAGAAAGTCCCCCTTTGATTTTTCTCCAAAGTACAGGTGATAATTCATAACCCACCAATCGGTCCAAAACTCTACGAGCTTGTTGTGCATTGACCAAATTATAATCTATTTCACGCGGATTGTCAATTGCTTTTAGAATCGCGGATTTTGTGATTTCGTGAAAAACAATTCGCTTGGTTTTGCTTTTATCCAATTTTAATTCTTCGGATAAATGCCAGGAAATAGCTTCTCCCTCGCGATCCTCATCCGAAGCCAACCAAACCATTTCGGCTTTTTTTGCAAGTCCTTTCAGTTTCGAAACCAAGGCTTTTTTATCGGCAGAAACTTCGTATTTGGGTTTGAAACCATTTTCGACATCTACCCCTATTTCCTTGGATGGCAAGTCGGCAATATGACCGTAACTGGACTCCACTTGATAATCGCTTCCTAGAAATTTCTCGATTGTTTTCGCCTTTGCAGGGGACTCCACAATAACTAAATTATTTGCCATAGGTGTGTTTTTCTGGGGCAAAAGTAGCAGAATTTTTTATATATTTGAACTTTTGATACTTTAATAGTCATTTTTATTTTGTGATATTCTCAAATTAGGATTAAGATAAATTAATCTATTTTCAATAATTAATTTCAATTACATTCGTTTGGATTCAAGCCATACATTATTTTTTTTCAAAAAAAACAGTCATTTTACGAAAAACCGTAAGGAAGTTATTTGATGGTCATTTAACTTTGTGACTTTTATTGTAAAAATACGAACAAAATAAATTTTTCAATAAATTAAAAGAGTAGGAAAAAGTTACATTTATGAATTGAATCCATTATAATAATAATTATGAATTTTAAAAAAAACAACTTGAATTACACCCAACGGGTAGCTAATAATATTCTT
>CANHNG010000289.1 GCA_947461915.1 Flavobacteriaceae bacterium | reverse complement strand
CGCTCATGAGATACCATTTTTATAGTTTGGCTTCTGCACCAGCCAACAATTTGTTCGGGAGACCATTGATGATTTACCATTTTATCTTTAATGATTGTTTCCATTGCGGTGCTGAATACGGTCTTGTAATTACCCGTTTTCCTGCGATCTTCTGCCAACATTTATGCATGTTTAGTAGTGTAAACTCGCTTCTTACCATTACGTTTAAGTTCACGATAAAATGTTGATTCAACTAATTCAGGTGTCGAAATAATAGATTTTTTCGAATGTTTATCTTTCAACATCCGTTCTATTGCATACCTTTGTTCAAAGGTTAATTGTTTGCGCTTCATAATCCAAATTTTTAACTTTTTGAGGATTATTCCTAATCTTGTATTAGGATAATCCTTTTTTATTAAAAACTTGCATTAAAAATTGAATCTAAGAGAGATAAAAAGGTTTAATAGCGAAAAGTTTAAGCTCAACACACGTTACGTCTAAATCAAACTCAAGATGGTAAACATCCGAATTGTTGCGGCGGATATTATGAATAATGAATCCATCCGGTTCGGGGATTTCTTCTATGAGGTCAAAAATGCTACAATCTTTTGGCAGCCCCTTAAAAATTAGGGTGCAGTAGTTTTTACCTATAACACAAGGAGACCAGTTAGGATATATACCAATATTTTCTGAATGAACGAGTTGACTTTTTTTTCCTGAATGGTGCGGAACTAAAAAAGTAGAATTCCAAATTCGCATTCTGCCCTGTGAGGAGTAGTTCAGGCATAAATGAATAATTACTTGAGATTCCTCTTCGGCAAGCGTCTTAATTGCTTCCTTTAATTCGGGATCTATTTTTACGGTCTTTTTTTCTTTAATTATTTCCATAATTTAATTTTTTGATTCGTATTTTAATAAAAGAGCACTTAATTCTTCCTCTGACTCAATTGACTCAAATATCGTGGGAAGACTATCGACAAAAGAGGGTGAAATTTTCTTTCCTAAATAAGTTTTAGAAGGTGTAAATTCAATACTATTTCCTTCATAGTTTAATCCCATTTTATAAAAAAGAATCAGAAGTATTTTTTCTATATAATCTGGGTTTTTGCTCAAGCTTTGGTCATAATCCTCTATTTTAGAACGGATAAAAACTTGTAAAACATAATCATACCGTTCTTGATAATCCTCTAAAAACCATTTCAAGTCTCCTTTGTGGGTTTTGATAAAAACAGCAAATACATTGCTCCATTGGTGTTTGGCAATATATATATCAGTTAGAACACTTACATCATGTTGGAAAAATATTTCATTAAACTGATGTTCTAAGGTACCTAACTTAACTGTTTTTGGAAAATAGAGTTTGTCCATGCCACCCATCCATTCGGGAAGTGCATCATAGGACGAAATGTAAAAATGATTGGGAATAATTTCTGTGGCATAATTGTCTAGCATATTGTCCAAAGATTGGTCTTCGGGTAATTTTGAATCGCTAGCCTTCCCTTTACCAATTATCAGGGCATTACCACCATAACGTGACATTAAATATTGCATAATTTCAGCTTTTTTTAATTAATTGTTTTCATTTCTCTCAAAAATCCCTGGACAATTTCCTTAGTTGCGGCATAGTTTTCGGATTTCTCCTTGCCGGGTTCTTTTAGGTATAACTTTCTGTTGACTTCGAGCATAATCGATTGCACCCTTTTGTCTTTTTTATAAAACGACATAGGAACTATTGTGCCTCTATACGGCCAGTCGATGTCAAGAGAGTATTTTTTATCATTAAAATAAGCAACTGCTCTGTCTATAAGAACTTGTGGGGTATGAAAAGTATCGGTGCCAATGTTGAAATCGGGTCTACTACTAGACTGATCAATGCCTTTTAGTAATGGGGTGGAAGGGAAGGAGTGACAATCTACAATCAAACAGCTTCCCTCTAAATCGAGTTGTGTTTGCACTGCAAGGGTCAAGGCGTTGTGGTGTGGGCGGTAGTAGTTTTGAATGACCTCTTCCCGAAGCTCTGCAGTTAGAGCGCGTAGTAGTTCGTTATCATCGAAGCGCTCGTATAAGACGCCCATTCCCACTTTAGACATGATTTCATCAGCATCGTTTTCAAAGCGTTCCACGTCGCAGAAAATCCTTGAAAAGGGCGCTACAATCATTTCATCTGTTTCAGAATGAAACAGGTCGTCGGTGTACCAATCAGTTAGTTTGGTGATTTCTTGTTGGATTTTTTTGACGTTGACAATGTAACCTTCTTTACTGGGTAGGCTAGTGGCTGCATGAGGAACATGCAGGATTAATTTTTTCATACAAATAATGAGTTAGTAAAACATTCGTTATTTGTATTTCGATACTAAGGTGTCTAGGAAAACTACGTTTATTTTGACCAGACGGGCCCGTATTGTTTTACCACCGTGGTGTTTCTTCACTCGGTTGGTACCACGCTAAGCGTGGTTCGAAATACAAAGCAAATTTACTTTATTTTTTTATGATAGTGTATCAAAAGTGGAGTAAATAATGCAATTGACCTCAGTTGTCGAAATATTTTTGAGAATTTGGCTTTAAAAACGATTTCAGATTAAATTATGGCAATACTCTATAGAAAATTCCTATTTTTAACTTTTTTTAAAATAATCTATACCTAAATAGCTTTAATCAACTTTAATGGCAGCAGAACAAAAACAAAAATTAGAACAACAACTTTGGAATATCGCCAACACCCTTCGTGGGAAAATGGATGCCGATGATTTTAGGGATTACATATTAGGTTTTATTTTCTACAAGTACCTGAGTACTAAAATGGATTTGTATGCCAACACCATCCTAAAACCTGACGGTTTAACTTTCCAACAAATAGAAGGACATGCCGACGAAGCACTTTTAATGCAGGAAATAAAACAACTTTCCATTGATAAATTGGGCTTTTTCCTAGAACCTTGCGATTTGTTTTCGGAATTAGCACGAAGAGGAAATGCAGGCGGGAAAAACAATTTCATTCTTGGGGATTTAGCCAAAGTATTGACGCACATTGAGCAAAGCACGATGGGTTCTGAAAGCGAAGAAGATTTTGGTAATCTGTTTTCCGACTTAGATTTAACCTCTCATAAACTAGGAAAATCCGAAAGTGATAAAAACGAATTGATTGTAAAAGTCTTGGTGCATTTAGATGAAATCGACTTTGATTTAGAAAATACCGACAGCGATGTTCTTGGAGATGCATACGAATATTTAATAGGACAGTTTGCTAGTGGAGCTGGGAAAAAAGCTGGCGAATTTTATACGCCACAACAAGTAAGTAGCGTTTTGGCACAACTGGTAACGGTTGGAAAAGACAAATTAAAGAGCGTTTATGACCCGACTTGTGGTTCAGGTTCGTTGTTGTTG
>CANHNG010000288.1 GCA_947461915.1 Flavobacteriaceae bacterium | reverse complement strand
GCCATTGGTCTGTTAGTAGGGATTTCTACCACATCCAATTTGTATATTTCCCATAACTCACCCGCTTCAGTAACTGCAGTTCCCGTCATACCGGCCAATTTGCTGTACATTCTGAAGTAATTCTGAAGTGTTACTGTTGCAAATGTTTGGGTGGCGTCTTCGATTTTAACGCTTTCTTTGGCTTCAATGGCTTGGTGTAAACCATCAGAATAACGACGGCCATCCATAATACGACCCGTTTGCTCATCGACAATCATAATTTTGTTGTCCATGATTACATATTCTACATCTTTTTCGAAAAGGGTATAGGCTTTTAGCAATTGTGTCAAAGTATGAATACGTTCGCTTTTTACCCCAAAATCCTGAAATAATTTTTCTTTTTCTTCTGCTTCAGTATCTTTATCTAGATTTTTCTTTTCGATGGCAGCAATTTCGGTTCCAATGTCCGGCAAAACGAAGAAATCACTGTCTGTATCTCCTGAAAGAAATTTAATTCCGTTATCAGTCAATTCAACTTGGTTGTTTTTTTCTTCAATTACAAAATACAATGCTTCATCCACTTTGGGCATTTCACGGTTGTTGTCCTGCATGTATTGGTTTTCGGTTTTTTGAAGTAATTGTTTGATTCCTTCTTCACTCAAAAACTTGATCAATGCCTTGTTTTTTGGTAAGCTTCTGTAAGCTCTCAATAATAAAAAACCGCCGTCTTTAGTATTGCCTTCCTTAATTAATTTTTTAGCTTCTGACAGAAAACCATTAGCCAATTGTCTTTGTAGTGCCACCAAGTTTTCAATTTTCGGCTTCAACTCGTTAAATTCGTGGCGATCTCCTTGTGGCACAGGACCAGAGATAATCAATGGAGTACGGGCATCGTCAATCAAAACGGAATCGACCTCATCAACAATCGCATAATTGTGTTTTCGTTGTACCAAATCATCTGGCGAATGCGCCATATTATCTCTCAAATAATCGAAACCAAATTCGTTATTCGTTCCGTAAGTAATATCAGAGTCATACGCTTTTTTTCTGCCATCCGAATTGGGTTGGTGGTTATCTATACAATCCACGGTCAAACCATGGAATTCGAATAAAGGTGCTTTCCAGGTGCTATCACGTTTCGCTAAGTAATCATTCACGGTTACTAAATGCACGCCGTTTCCGGTTAAAGCATTCAAATAAAGTGGCAAAGTAGCCACTAAAGTTTTTCCTTCACCCGTTTGCATTTCGGCAATTTTTCCTTCATGCAAAACCATTCCGCCAATCAATTGTACATCATAGTGAATCATGTCCCATGTGATTTGCTTACCGGCAGCGTTCCAGGAATTAGACCAAATGGCATTATCTCCTTCAAGTGTAATGTAAGTTTTTGTAGCCGATAGCTCTCGGTCTTTAGCCGTTGCGGTTACTTCTATTTGGGTGTTTTCTTTGAATCGTCTTGCCGTTTCTTTGACTACGGCAAAGGCTTCCGGCAGGATTTCCATCAATGTTTTTTCCGAGATATCGTATGCTTCTTTCTCCAACGCATCAATAGCTACGTAAATGTCTTCGCGTTTATCGATATCTTCCACGTTTTCTGCCTCTAACTGAAGAGAAGCAATTTTTGCATCTTTCTCGGTACGGGCTTGTTTTATTTTTTCTTTAAAAAAGACGGTTCTTGCTCGTAGTTCGTCATTTGACAATACAATAAGACCGCTTTCAAACGTTTTAATTTTGGTTAAATAAGGTTGTAAAGCCTTGACATCTTTTTGCGATTTATCACCCACAAAGGCTTTGATGATGCTATTTATGAAACTCATATTGTGTTTGTATTTCTATTTGTAAATGTGCGTAAATTTAAACAAAAAAAAAGCCTCTTTTGAGACTTTTTTCTTGATATTTTTTTAATATTCATCCTCATTCCAAAGATAATCTTCGTCAGTAGGATAATCCGGCCAAATTTCTTCCATCGATTCGTATATCTCCCCTTCATCCTCTATAGATTGTAGGTTTTCCACTACTTCTAGTGGGGCTCCAGCTCTAATAGCGTAGTCGATAAGTTCATCTTTGTTAGCAGGCCACGGCGCATCACTTAGGTAGGATGCTAGTTCTAATGTCCAATACATCTTTATGTCTGTTTAGTTTTGTGCAAAAATAAATTTTTTACTGAAAAAGACAAGTAAAAAATCATTTATTTTTAATTAAAATTAAGAACGTTTTTTCAGACAGCAGATTTCGGGTTACAGATTTCAGATTGGTAGCAGGAAAATTTATTTGAATTACTGCAAATATGTTCTCTAAAACATTTGAATTCTGCCTTCTGTATCCTGAAATCTGCGACCTGATTACTTTCTTGGAATCCATTTTACTTCCTCAGCATTCAAATCATTTGACAACTTTCGTGCCAACACAAATAGGTAGTCAGAAAGGCGGTTCAAGTATATAATTGCGATTTCGGCAACGGGTTCATTATGGTCTAAATGTACCACCAAGCGTTCTGCACGTCGGCAAACGCATCGAGCAATATGACAATATGACACCGTAGTATGTCCGCCCGGTAAAACAAAATGGGTCATTGGCGGAAGGGCTTCTTCCATAGTGTCAATTTCGTTTTCGAGCAATTCGATGTCACCATTCACTATTCCTAGTTTTTGCAAACGCAATTCCCCATTTTTCTTTACTTCTTTTTCAGGCGGAGTAGCTAGAATGGCACCAACGGTGAATAATCGATCTTGAATTTCTATCAATATTTTTTTGTAATGCGGATTCATTTCTTGGTCACGAATTAACCCGATATAGGAATTCAATTCGTCGACCGTTCCGTAACTTTCTATTCGAATGTGGTCTTTTGGAACTCGTGTTCCACCGAAAAGGGATGTGGTTCCTTTATCTCCGGTCTTTGTGTATATTTTCATTTAATTGATTAATTATCAATTGTTAATTGTTAATTGTTAATTGTAATGGTATCACTTTCTATTATTCCATCTCGTAGTCGAATGATTCTTTTGGCATGGGCAGCAATTTCCTCCTCGTGCGTAACCACAATTATGGTGTTCCCTTTGTCGTGAATTTCTTTTAAAAGTTTCATGATTTCTTCGGAAGTTTTGCTGTCCAAATTCCCCGTAGGTTCATCAGCAAGAATGATAGAAGGCTTGTTAACCAAGGCTCTGGCTATTGCGACTCTTTGCCTTTGTCCTCCCGAAAGCTGATTGGGTTGAAAATTCATTCGGTCTCCTAAATTTACTTCCTGTAAAACTTTAGTTGCTCTTGCTCTCCTTTCAGATTTGGAATAACCAGCATAAATCATTGGTAAAGCTACATTATCGAGCGCAGAGGTTCTAGGTAAAAGGTTAAATGTTTGAAAGATAAAGCCAATTTCCTTGTTTCTAATTTCGGCCAATT
>CANHNG010000287.1 GCA_947461915.1 Flavobacteriaceae bacterium | reverse complement strand
TGAACCACTTGTGCATTTGGACTCATGCAAAGCGAGTTTGGAAAACCATATAATCCGAGGAAACTAGGAACTGCACCATGATCCCGAATAAATTCTTCGGCTCTTTTGTCTAAATATAATGTGGTAATTCCTTCTTTAATTTCGGAGGCAATCATTCCTAATGTTTTCGAAACGATTAAAGCACTTTCGCGCATCAATTCGATTTCCTCACGAGTTTTTTGGATAATCATAATTTGATTTTGAGAATGCAAAAATACAATTTTTAATCATTAATCTGGATTAGCCATTATTTTAAAAAGCTCTGAATTGGAAATATAAAATCTATTTTCTAGCACTATAGAGGCTAATTGTGCAGTTACTAGATTATTTTCGCGGGTGTTTATTAAAAACAAAGAACTTTCGCCAAAAGTAAACAGTCTTTCTTCGGATTGTAACATAGTGTTGTTGTCATTTACTAATCCGCTGATTAAATTGCGCTGTTTGGTTAGAGATTCAATTTCAATTTTTTGAGCATTTATTTTGTTTGTTAGTTGTACTCTTTCTATACCAAGTGCAAATTCAGATTCCTGAATTTTAAATTTAGCGAGTTTCAAAGTCCCTCTTTCTTTTCTTAAAAATAATGGAAATTTAAAATCTATTCCTATTTTATAATCATTAAATTGGTACTTTTCAAAATATCTAGGATCCGATAAATAGGAATAGCCAACATCAATTTTAGGCAAAAGCAAATTGGCTTTTAATTTTTTATCAACAGTAAGCGCTTGAATTTGTTGCTCTAATGAATTTATTTTTGGATGATTCGTTATTGAAAAATCGGCGTTTAATAAATCATTTGTTTTTAGCGTTTCTTGGATTGTGGCATCGAGTTTTTGTTCAGGTATTAGCGCATCTGAAAGTTCTACAGGAATGTTGTTTTCTATCCATATAAAATTAGAAAGTTCTAGTTTGGCTTTATTTAATTTTAGCTGAGAATCTTCAAGACTTAATAATCTGTTTTTAACAATAATGCCAGCTTCAATACTATCAATGGCAGGTTTATCGCCTTGATTAATCAATTCTTTAATTCCTTTAAATCGTATTTGTGCATTGGTACTGTATTTTTGATATAATTGCACTTCGTTGTAATTTTTTTTCCAATAAAAATAAGCGACAGATGCATCATATAGCACTTTAATAGCTTCTAGTTTTCTTTCAGCTTGACTTTGTTTCAATTGAATTTTTGCTTTTCTTATATCGGCCATTCTTTGATTAATCAAGAGCCCTTGTCCCAGAGGAACGCTAATTCCAAAGGATGTTAAACCTTGATTTGGCAGATTGTTTTCGGGGCTTAAGTAAACCCCTTCATTAGCATCAAATCCTGCTTTTATTTCAACGCCATACCAAGTGGGTATTTTGAAACTACTATTTAGGATAGAGTAATATTCTTGATTTCTAAATTGCTTTTTATCAAAATCCACTTCAATTTTGGGATCAAAACCACCTCGTGCCATCATCAAATTAGCTTGTGCCATACTTATTTCTAAGTTAGCAGTTTTAACTAATGGGTGGTACTTTTTCACATAACCTAGGTATTCATTAAATAAAAACTCTTGATCGATATTCTTTTCGACACTAGCTTGTTTTGTTTGGGATTGAGCCGCAAAACTTAGTATAAAAAAAGTAAAAATTATGTTCTTCATTATTTTTTCTCTTTAGTTTCTTTGGATGATTTGTGCGATGTCTTATAATAATCGGGAGGAAATCCGTTTAAAACTCGCCAAATTTCAAACCAAACAGGCACTGTGTTTAAGAGTGCAATAGTTTGAGCACCTGAACCAACTCTTAGTTGGGATGGCCATTTTTCTTCTTCGGGGTCAGGAGCAATTAATACTCTAAATTTTCCATTGTCACTTATAAAATTTTCGATGGCGACAATCTCTCCGCCAAAGGTTCCGTAAGACATTTCAGGCCAGCCCGAGAATACGATAGTAGGCCAACCATCAAACCAAACTCTTATTTTTTCCCCTTTTTTTAGTAAAGGTAAATCAACAGGATTGACAAAAGTTTCTACTGCTATATCAAAATTGGAAGGCATAATCGTTGCGATAGGAGTACCCTCTTTTATGGTTTCACCGATACCTGCTTGAATAGCTCTGTTTACATAGCCATTTTGTGCTGCTTTTATGTAATATAATCCGTTGCGAATACTGTAATTGGCATATTGATTTTTTAATTTATTGACTTGAGCATCGGTATCAAATTGGTTGCTTAATGCCGTAAATTGTTCGCTTTTTGCTTTTGAAACTTTTTCGGCATATTCGGCTTTGATTCTATTGGTTTCTACTTTCGAGTTAATATATTCATTTTTACTAGTTAATAATTTATTTTCTTGTGTAATTATTTTAGCTTCAACCTCTTGTAGTTTTAGTCTTTTTTCTTCAACATCAGTCATAGGTTTAAGGCCCTCTTTATTTAATTGAGTGGCTCGGTTAAACTGTGTATTTGCAATTTTTAATTGTGTTTTTACAGCAACTAGATCTATCGAATCGCTTTTTATTTTTAATACCGATTGTTTTATTTTATTTAATGCTTGTTCGATTTTGAGTACTTGTTCATTTTCGATAGATTGTATTTGAATAGATAATACATTGACTTTAGATCCATACGATTCTAGGGCTAATTCTTTAGCATTCATTTGGTTCTTTGTATTTAGAACTAAATTTGGATCTAAATATTCTTCTTTAATCTCAGAAATAAACATAATAGTATCTCCTTTTTTGACAAAATCACCTTCTTTGACAAACCATTTTTCTATACGACCGGATATCACACTTTGTATGGTTTGTGGTCTTTGATTTGGTTTTAAAGTGGTTACTGCTCCTGATCCCGAAATGTTTTGTGTCCAAGGCAGCATGAGGCATATCACCCCAAAAACGGAAACAATGGCTATAATTTTATTTAAAATTTTATAATGCGGTCTGTTTTCTAAATTTTTTACGGTTTGAAATCGATTTAACGTCTTAGAAAATTGGCTTTTGTTTTCGGATATGTTTAGCATTGTATTTATTTTTTAGAATCAAAAATAATCTGTCCTTTTTCCATAATGATAGAACGGGAACACTTAGTTTTCCAGTAGGAGTTATTTGAAGATACAATTATGGTCCATTTATTTTCAGGAGCGGTTAAAAAATCGATAATCTCGTTCGCTACGTTCTCGTCCATAGTATCGGTTGGATCTTCATAAAATAAAACTTTAGGTTTGTGAATGATACTTCTGGCCAAAAGAATTTTTTTTGCATCAGAAGACGATAGTTGTCTGCCTTGCGGAAATATTAGGGTGTCTAATCCCATTGGAAGGGCTTTTATGAAGTTAGATAACTGTACAGATTCTATTGCCCATTTAAGATCTTCTTGACTAATATTGGGGT
>CANHNG010000286.1 GCA_947461915.1 Flavobacteriaceae bacterium | reverse complement strand
ATTTAAAACTAGTTTTATAGAATTAAGATCAAACAGCACACAATCTTTTTGCAGCTTCTTCAAGCGTTTTATTGTCTTTCGCAAAGCAAAACCGAATTAATTTCAAGTCTTTGCCATCAGCATAAAAAGGGGATATAGGAATAGCAGCTACTCCATATTCAACAACCAAGCGGGTACAAAAATCAATATCATTTTCATCAGAAATGGAAGCGTAAGAAGCAAGCTGAAAATAAGTTCCTTCGCAAGGCATCAATTCAAATCGGCTATTTTGGAGCAATTTTCTAAAATAGTCCCGTTTTTCCTGATAGAGTTTCCCAAGGTCTTTCACCGAGACAACGTCTATATAATCACTTATTGCTGCTTGAGCCAGACTATTTACACTGAAAACCAAATATTGATGTACTTTTTTAATTTCCTTCGCCAAATATTCTGGAGCTACAAGATAACCAATTCTCCATCCAGTGATGTGGAATGATTTTCCAAAAGAGGAAACAATAATACTTCTTTTTACTATTTTTTTTCTAGAATGAATGGAGATGTGTTTTTGTTCAAATGCAATAAATTCATAAACTTCATCGGAAAGCAACAAGATGTTCGGGTATTTTTCGAGTAAATTTTCCAAAGCTAAAAAATCATTTTCTTTCCAAATTTTCCCTGTGGGATTGTGAGGGCTATTAATGATTAACATTCTGGTTTTGTTCGTAATCACTTTTTCAATTCGCTCCCAATTTGGGGAATAATCATCGTTCAAGTCAACCCTAATAGCTTTGGCATTACACAATAATGTAGGCGCTTCATAATTATCAAAACTGGGGTCAAGGATAATGACTTCTTCGTCTGCTTTTATTAAAGCCAAAATACTTGTAAAAAGAGCTTGAGTGGCTCCAGTTGTAACTAGTATTTCGGTTTCGGGTAAAACAATTCTTTGGTAAGAGTCTAAAATTAGTTTAGCAATTTTTCTTAAAAGCGGAGGGAAACCGGAAATTGGCAGGTATTGATGCACGTCTTTTTTAACCACTTCGGCTACGATAGCTGCTAGTTTTTTATCCACAGCAAAATTCGGAAATCCTTGTGCCAAGTTTATGGCATCGTGTTCCGTTGCCATTTTAGTCATTATAGCAAAAATGCTAGCGTTTACATTTGGTAGTTTGGACATAATCTTTTTTTAATAAATCTAACTCGCTTTTGAAACCCGTCAGGTGTGATAAGTAATACTAATTTGACAATATCTCTAAAATACGTATCGCAGCTTCGCTAATCTTTGTTCCAGGACCAAAAACAGCAACCACTCCGGCATTATACAAATAGGTGTAATCTTGCGGAGGAATCACACCGCCCACAATTACTCTAATATCTTCACGACCGTATTTTTTAAGTTCTTCGATGACTTGTGGTACCAGGGTTTTGTGGCCTGCCGCGAGCGAGGAAATACCCAGAACATGTACGTCGTTTTCTACGGCTTGCTTGGCAGCTTCGGCTGGCGTTTGAAAAAGTGGGCCTATATTTACATCAAAACCCAAATCGGTATACCCGGTAGCGACTACTTTGGCACCACGATCGTGTCCATCTTGCCCCATTTTGGCAATCATGATTCTAGGACGACTCCCTTCTTTTTTCGCAAATTCGTAGGCTAGTTGTTTGGCTTTCTCGAAACTTTTGTCACCTTTCATTTCTTTGCTATACACCCCACTAAAGGATTTAATTTGTGCTTTGTATCTTCCGAAAACGGTTTCCAGTGCATCACTGATTTCACCAAGAGTTGCCATATTTCTAGCGGCTTCAATGGCCAGTTCGAGTAAATTGCCCGCTCCAGTTTGGGCACAAAGGGTTAGTTTGTTAAGTGAAAGTTGTACATTTTCAGTATTTCTGTTGACTTTAATTCGATTTAATTGTTCGAGTTGTTGCTGGCGGACTAGGTGGTTGTCGACATCAAGAATTTTCAACGGGTCTTCCTTTTCTAATTGGTATTTGTTGACACCCACAAGGATGTCATGGCCACTATCGATTCGGGCTTGTTTTCGGGCTGCGGCTTTTTCGATGCGCATTTTCGGAATGCCGGCTTCAATGGCTTTTGTCATGCCACCCAATGCTTCGACTTCTTCAATGAGTTTCCAGGCATTTTCCGCTATTTCGTGGGTCAAACGCTCTACATAATAACTGCCTCCCCACGGATCGACAGTTTTTGTGATTTTGGTTTCTTGCTGTAAATAGATTTGGGTGTTTCTGGCAATTCTTGCCGAGAAATCCGTGGGCAAAGCAATTGCTTCATCCAAGGCATTGGTGTGAAGGGATTGTGTTCCGCCAAAGACTGCTGCGGCCGCTTCGATACAGGTTCGCGCCACATTATTAAAAGGATCTTGCAGAGTCAAACTCCAACCCGATGTTTGACAATGGGTTCGCAAGGCTAATGATTTAGGATCTTTAGGGTTGAATTGTTGAACTAATTTTGCCCAAATCATTCTCCCGGCTCGCATCTTGGCAATTTCCATGAAATGGTTCATCCCAATACCCCAAAAAAACGAGAGGCGAGGGGCGAAGTCATCGATTTTCATTCCTGTGGACAGACCGGTTCTGATGTATTCTAAGCCGTCGGCGAGGGTGTATGCCAACTCTATATCGGCAGTTGCTCCCGCTTCCTGAATATGATAGCCCGATATGGAAATCGGGTGGAATTTCGGCATTTTATCGCTGATAAATTTAAAGATATCAGCACTAATTTTCATTGAAGGTTCAGGGGGGTAGATATAAGTATTGCGCACCATAAACTCCTTCAAAATATCATTTTGTATCGTTCCTGAAAGTTGTTCGGGTGTTACGCCTTGTTCCTCGGCAGCGACAATATAGAACGCCATAATGGGTAATACTGCGCCGTTCATGGTCATGGAAACCGACATTTCGTCGAGTGGAATTTGGTCAAACAACACCTTCATATCTTCAACGGAATCAATGGCGACTCCTGCTTTACCTACGTCAGCCACCACACGTTCGTGATCCGAATTATATCCCCGATGCGTAGGTAAATCGAAGGCCACAGAAAGTCCTTTTTGCCCTGCGGCTAGGTTTCTTCTGTAAAAAGCGTTGCTTTCTTCGGCGGTCGAAAATCCTGCATATTGCCGAATCGTCCAAGGGTGGCGCACGTACATCGTGGTATGGGGACCGCGTAAATGGGGTGCAAAGCCAGCTCCGAAATCAAGGTGCTCCAGATTTTCGATGTCTTTTTCGGAATAATTTGGTTTTAGTTTGATGCCTTCGGCGCTGAGGAAGCTATTTTCTTCTAACTTCTCACTTCTCACTTCCGACTTTTCAATTTTAATATGTTGGAGGTTCTTTCTCAAGGCTTAATTTTTATAAGATATTTAATTTACTATCTCTTGAGGAATGATAAATGGCTTTGATAACAACAACGTTTTTAT
>CANHNG010000285.1 GCA_947461915.1 Flavobacteriaceae bacterium | reverse complement strand
AATCAATATTTAGGGAAAGAAATGGTTGATTTACTTGAAAAGTTGAATTTCATAAACATTGAATTGCGGAAAGATATTTACGGTAACGACCGGATGATTAAAGCGGAATACAGGTAGCAGATTCAGATTATGCCCTTGACTATTCGTATCGAAGCGCTTCAATGGGGTCAAGCAATGCCGCCTTTATGGCAGGATACAAACCCGAAAAAATAGCCACGGCAAAACTGGTAGTGAAGGCCGCCAATATTGCCCCCCAGGGAATTACAAAGACAAAATTTATAGCTGTTGCAATAGTATAACCTATCCCAATTCCAAAAATAATTCCAATAATGCCACCTATTTGTCCAATTAGCAATGTTTCTATAAAAAATTGGAAGGCAATAGTGCTTTTTTTGGCTCCCAATGCTTTTCGAACTCCAATTTCACGGGTTCGTTCCGTAACCGAAACAATCATGATGTTCATCAAAGCAATAGACGATCCAAGGACCGTTATAATGCCAATAATCCAGGAGGCTATACCAAGATATTGGGTGATTCCAAGTATTTTGTTGATTAAATCATCGCTTCGAACGATGGCAAAATTATTGTCTTTTATTGGGCTCAATTTGCGAACTCTTCGCATCGTACTATTGGCATCATCAATGGCTTGATCCAGCATTTCTTTTTGGGCAACCATTATGCTCATCGTGTAATTTATATTAGGGGCCGTAAACAAGGAACGAGCCACTTGAATAGGAATTAACACCCTTAAATCCTGATTGTTTCTAAAGGTGGAGCCTTTCTCTTTTAGTACTCCAATAACCTTAAATTTGGCTCCACGAATCGAAATTATTTTGTCTATTGGGTTTACATTTTTCAGTAATCCTTTTTCAAAATCCGAACCCACAATGCAATTATAGGTGTTGTTTTGGATGTCAAAAGAAGTAAAATTTCTTCCTGAACTGGTTTCTAAACCAGAGTTGGCCATAAAATATTCGTCAACTCCAACTACTGTGTTTTCCGGGTCGGTTTTAGTGGATTCATATTTAATTTCGGCAATGGAAGTAGCCGAAAAAGAAATAGATGTTGTCGTAAGCGGATATTTATATTTGTTTTTGAAAGCAACCGCTTCGGGATAGGAAATGACGGGGTTTATGATTTCTCTTACCTGTACGCCATGTCGTCGACTGGTGTTTTCATATTGATTGATATTGAATGTATTGGCTCCCATAGATGCAAAATCGGAAGATATAGTGTTTTCCAATGCCGAAACAACCGTCAGAATACCGACCAAAGCAGTGATTCCGATTGCGATAATCAACACGGTAAGAATAGTGCGCAACAATTGTGTTCGGATAGAACCTATCGCAATTCTGACGTTTTCTCGAAATAGTTTTAGCATAGTGGCTATTTGACACGAAATTACAATTTTTGTTACAAGTTTGTTTTAGAAGATGGTATATTTATTTTAAAAACAAGATATTTGCAAGAGGAAATTTAAGATTTAAGATTTTAGATTTTCTGAATGAAACAAGATTTTGGATTCGCTAATCTGAAATCTAAAATCTGCAATCTAAAATAAAAATGGCTCAAAAACCAAGTATTCCAAAAGGGACAAGAGATTTTTCACCGTCTGAGGTGGCAAAACGCAACTATATTATATCGATTATAAAAAGCAATTTCGAGAAGTTTGGTTTCCAACCAATTGAAACCCCTTCGTTCGAAAACTCCGAGACCTTGATGGGAAAATACGGGGAAGAAGGCGACCGATTGATTTTTAAGATATTGAATTCTGGGGATTATTTGGCTAAAGCCGATGCTGTATTATTGGAAAATAAAGAAAGCAATAAATTGACTTCAAGTATATCCGAAAAAGCTCTTCGTTACGATTTAACCGTGCCTTTTGCACGTTATGTAGTGCAACACCAGAGCGAGATTGAGTTTCCCTTTAAACGATATCAAGTCCAACCGGTTTGGCGCGCCGATCGTCCGCAAAAAGGGCGTTTCAGGGAGTTTTTTCAATGTGATGCTGATGTGGTGGGTTCGAAATCTTTATGGCAAGAAGTAGAATTGGTGCAATTATACGATTCGGTTTTTACGGAATTAGGTTTGGAAGGCGTTACCATTAAAATTAATAACCGTAAAATACTTTCAGGAATTGCCGAAGTGATTGGGGCAAAAGACAAATTAATCGATTTTACGGTAGCCTTGGACAAACTCGACAAAATAGGCGAGGAGGGTGTAAAAAAGGAAATGGTGGAAAAAGGAATTGTGGAATCTGCGATAGAAAAAGTACAACCCTTATTTCATTTCACAGGAACTATTATTGAAAAAACAAATAAACTTTCTGCTTTATTAGCCACTTCCGAGGAAGGGATGAAAGGGGTGGAAGAACTACGATTTATCTGTGACAATTTATTGAAACTGGGTTTAAATAAGTCGGTTTTGGATTTAGACGTCACTCTTGCTCGTGGATTGAATTATTATACAGGCGCTATTTTTGAAGTTACTCCGCCAAAACAAGTTGCTATGGGTTCAATTGGCGGCGGCGGCAGATATGATGATTTGACAGGGATTTTCGGGTTGAAAGATATGAGTGGTGTGGGGATTTCCTTCGGTTTAGACCGAATTTATTTGGTTATCGAAGAGTTGAATTTGTTTCCAGAAACCGTGACTTCAAAGTCAAAAGCTTTGTTTATCAATTATGGCGAAAGCCATACTTTTGAAGCTATGAAAACGATTACTACACTTCGCAATCAAAATATTAAAGTGGAAATGTATCCTGATGCAGTTAAGATTGATAAACAATTTAAGCATGCAGAACGTAGAGGTATTCCTTTTGTGATAAAAGAAATTGAGGATTCTAACTTTACTTTAAAAGATATTCAATCAGGCGAACAGCTTCAATTAAATCTCGAAAATCTTATTAAAAAACTTAAGTAACCTGCTTCTCGATAAATCTAGTCTCGAAATTAATAACGTGACTAGAAAGTCGAAGTGACCAATACAAGAAAAAATAACTGCCGAAGCAGGTTTTTTTTGTTGTAGAAAAAGCAAATTAGTGTCACAAAAGTGTCAGTAAAAGTGTCAAAAAGTACTGTTTTTTTTAGGTTTTTTGGAGACAGTTGTGCAGATTTAATTTTGTTGTATATTTGGAAAATAAACTAGACACATTGAGTTTTTTAATTTGTATAAAATATTGAATTTCAATATTTATAGTGAGTTTACTGCCAAAAAATATCCACAAATATTTGAAAATTTTTATAGCGAGACCGAGATTTGAACTCGGGACCTCAGGGTTATGAATTGAGTTTTTACTCGATTTTAAGTCCTTTTATTTACCAAAAAAGATGATTTCTATAAAAATGGTGTACGGTTTGGTGTACTGTTTAGTGTACTATTTTTGAATTAAATTTCGATTGCAATTCAAACTTTTTTTTATT
>CANHNG010000284.1 GCA_947461915.1 Flavobacteriaceae bacterium | reverse complement strand
ATTTCGCAAAGTGGCGATTTTGTTGATATTTACACTTAACTTTGTCATTGAAATCGTTTTTGCCGGTTTTTATTTTATTTTTGAAATGCAAATATACAAAGTAAATGAGCCGTTATTGCATAATTTTGATTATTTTGCATCAAATATATTGGATTGATTTATGACAGAAATTACAAATTATATTACCAATGATTATAAAGCAATTGACTGCCACGAAACTATTGCGGTAGCTCAAGAGTTTCTTGGTGAATTGACTTTTTCCCATTTTCCGGTGGTAGAAGAGCAAATTTACATTGGCAGTATTGCGTCTGAGGATATCGAAACTTTTAATAGTGCTAAAAAAATAATCGATTACAGGTATTCTTTTGAGAAATTTTTCGTCAGAACGAATATGGTTTGGCTGGACGTCTTGGAAGTATTTGCACAAAACCACACTAACTTGGTGCCGGTTTTGGATGAAGAAAACAAGTATGTGGGCTATTATGAGATTAGCGATATTATCAGTTTTTTTAACGAAACCCCATTTATAAAAGAGCCGGGCGGAATTATTGTTGTAAAAAAAGCAGTATTGGATTACTCTTTGAGTCAAATTACACAAATCGTAGAAAGTAACAATGGGAAACTTTTGGGATTATTTATTTCCGAGGCAAACCCTGTAAATGTTCAAGTGACTTTAAAAATAAATTTAGGTCCCATGAATGAAATCATTCAAACCTTCAGAAGGTATAATTATGAAATCATATCCGAACATCATGAAGACAATTTCATCAACACATTAAAAGAACGCTCCGATTATTTGGACAAATATCTTAATATCTAATACCCAAACTTGATGAAAGTAGCCATTTACGGGAAATACTATCTAAATAGCACAGAACCCATCATAAATGACATTTTTGTGTTTTTTAACAACAACGGTGTAGAAATGATAATCGAATCCGCTTTTTTGAAGATACTGCACGAAAAAAAAATCATCCAAAAAGAATATAAGACTTTTACTTCACATAAAGAGTTAGACAGCAGTTTTGATATGCTAATTAGCATTGGTGGCGATGGAACCATTTTAAGAGCCGCCGCCCTAGTCCGAAATTCAGGCGTTCCAATTTTAGGTATAAATGCAGGTCGATTGGGATTTTTGGCTACCGTTCAAAAGGAGAATATCGCTGAATTCATGCAGTTTATTATTGATAAAAAATATACTATTTCAAAAAGGACTTTGTTGAGTCTATCTTGTACCCCCACTAATGAAGCAGTTGAGGAAATCAATTTTGCGATGAATGAAATTTCCGTGAGTCGAAAAGATACCACTTCTATGATTACCATAGAAACATATTTAAACAATGAGTTTTTAAATTCCTATTGGGCCGATGGTTTGATTATTGCTACTCCCACAGGTTCGACAGGATATTCCATGAGTTGCGGAGGTCCTATATTGACTCCGGACGTTAAGGGCTTTGTTATAACCCCAATTGCGCCACACAATCTAAACGCACGTCCACTTGTGGTTCCGGACGAAACTGAAATTCGACTAAAAGTTTCAGGCAGGGAAGAACATTACCTAGTTTCCTTGGATTCCAGAATTACTTCCGTTAAAAACGAAACAATATTGGTTATAAATAAAACACCTTTTCAGATAAATATGGTGGAAATCCCTGAAGAAACGTTTTTGAAAACGCTTCGAACCAAGCTGTTTTGGGGTGAAGACCGAAGGAATTAAATCATTTTTAAGCATTCTGCTATACGAATACCCCCTTTTTTAACGTTTCACTACTACAGAACCTATAATTGTTTTATAGGTTTTTGTGTCTTTTTGTTGGCATAGCACACATTTAAATCTATGAGCATTGATTCGAATCGATAATTATTATATTTGCACGCAATTTTTATTTTAAGAATGTACAAACTTCTCTCATTTTTATTTTTATTTCCTATTATGGCAATGAATGCGCAAATTCATGAAGTAGGTGTTTTTTTGGGAGGAAGTAATTATATTGGCGATGTGGGGCTTACTAATTACATATCCCCGAACAAACCTGCATTTGGACTATTATATAAGTGGAATAAAAGTTTAAGACATGCCTATCGCTTTTCCTATACCCAATCAAAAATTATCGCAAATGATATTGATTCCAAAGAGCCCAGTAGATTTCAAAGGGGATATCATTTTGAAAACAGCATAAAAGAAGTATCTTTAGGCCTTGAATTTAATTTTTTTGATTTTAATTTACATAAATCAGACACAAAAATAACTCCTTATCTGTTTTCAGGAATTAGTTATTTTAAATACGATGAATTACATGTTTTAAATAGCAAAATTATAAACGATAAAAGTAAAAATTCATTTGCTATCCCTCTAAATTTAGGGATAAAATCAAACATTAGTCGTTATTTTGTCTTGGGATTAGAAGTTGGAGCAAGATTTACATTTACAGACAATATAGATGGAAGCAATCCTAAAAATGAAAATTATAAAACGCTTAGATTTGGCAATTTAAATAATAATGATGTGTATTTATTCTCAGGAGTAACATTCACTTACACCTTTGGAGAAAAACCTTGCTATTGTGCAGAATAAAATGGATTTATTAAATAAAATAGACACTACAAATTTACCCAAACATTTATCCATCATTATGGACGGCAATGGGCGTTGGGCAAAACAAAAGGGACTTTTAAGAGCTATGGGTCACGAAAACGGAACAAAATCCGTGAAAGAAACAATTGAAGCTTGTGCAAGATTAGGAATAGAATTCCTGACGTTATATGCATTCTCAACCGAAAATTGGAACAGGCCAAAACTAGAAGTTGAAACTTTGATGAAGTTATTGGTCAAATCTTTAAAAAAAGAACTTCAAACGCTAATAGACAACAACATTAAGTTGAATGCAATTGGGAATTTGGAAAAATTACCAAAATCAGCCCAGAAGGAACTACTCGACGTGATTGAAGCCACTAAAGACAACTCCCGCATGACATTAACCCTAGCATTGAGTTATGGTTCAAGAGAAGAAATAGTAAATGCTGTAAGAAACATCAGTCATAAAGTTAAAAATAATATAATTTCAATAGACACTATTGACGATTCAATTATAAATGAGCATCTTTACACGCAAAATTTACCGGATGTAGATTTATTAATACGAACAAGCGGTGAACATAGAATAAGTAATTTTTTGTTATGGCAAATTGCTTATGCAGAATTATATTTTACAGATGTATTGTGGCCTGACTTTAAAGAACACCATTTATATGAGGCTATCATTAGTTATCAAAAAAGAGAACGTAGATTTGGAAAAACAAGTGAACAAATTAAATAATTTTTTAGTGTTACATAAAAATATAATTCTTACTTTATTGACTTTTGGAGGTTTTTCTCAAATTAAAGCACAAGAAAGAGTTCCCTTTGACCAAGGAAAAAAATATATT
>CANHNG010000283.1 GCA_947461915.1 Flavobacteriaceae bacterium | reverse complement strand
GCATTGTTTGTGTAATTCCAAAACTAAAGGAACTACATTATAATTATAAACTGGAATTAGAATCGAAAGCATTAAACAGTTTTTTGAACCACCTCAAAAAGTTTTGCGTCTTCGCATTTCAATGTCTTTGAAGGGAATTTCATCAATAACGCATAATCGTGAGTGACCATAATAACAGTTTTCCCAGTAAGGTTAATTTTTCTCAAAACATCGAGAACTTCTATGCTTGTTTGGGGATCAAGATTTCCTGTTGGTTCATCAGCAAGAATGAATTCAGGGTCGTTAAGTAAGGCTCTGGCAATAGCCACTCTTTGTTGTTCGCCACCAGAGAGTTGGTGTGGCATTTTATTGACAAATTCCTTCATGCCTACTTTGTCCAGCACTTCGTCAATTTTATTTTGCATTTCGGTATTGTCTTTCCAACCTGTTGCTTTCAAGACAAATAGTAAATTGTCTTTCACAGTACGATCCGGCAATAATTTGAAATCTTGAAAAACAAATCCAATCTTTCTTCTCAAAAATGGGATATCATCCTCTTTTAGGCTGACCAAATCAAAATTTACAATAGTGCCTTCTCCTTCAGCCAAAGGCAAGTCGGCATACAGCGCCTTCATAAAACTACTTTTTCCTGAACCGGTTTTTCCGATGATATAAATGAATTCACCATGGTTCACTTCAAGATTTACATTGGACAAAATTATTTTTCCTTCTTGAGCAATAGTTACATTTTTTAAAGAGAGTACCGGTTGTGACATAGTAGATTTTGTTTATTGTGTAAAAGTAGCAAGATAACGCTTGCATTCAAAATAAATTTTATTCAACATAGGAGAATTTCTAAAAAGTTCATGCCTAAAGAAGCACTTTCGAAAGAATATTCCAAATTCCGTTTCCAAATTGTTTAAAAAGATGTTCATAATAAAAACAAATAGCACTCCGTTATAGCCCTAAGAATACGATACATTTGAATTATTAAACCAAAACCACAATGCATAAACTTTCTCGGCTTTTATTACTACTTATTTTTATTCAGACTATAGCTGTTACTGCACAAAAATCGGCAATTTACACCCATGATTCAAAAGATTTCGACAAAGCTCTTTCCTTGTTTAATGATGCCCAATACCCATCGGCTCAAATAATTTTCGAAAAAGTAAAATCGGCTGTGGCCAATGAAGAATTGAGGTCTGATTGCTCTTATTATGTTGCCAGTTGCGCCATTAGAACTAACCATGCAGACGCTGGTGATTTAATGGAACGTTTCGTTTCGGACTATCCCACAACTATAAAACAAAATAAGGCTTGTCTTGAAGTGGCACATTATTATTTCAATCAAGAGGATTTTCCTCATGCTTTACAATGGTTTGAAAAAGTAGATGAAATAAATTTAAGAAGCAGCGAAAAAGACAAATTCAATTTCCAAAAAGGATATAGTTTATATAGTTCGAAAAATAAAAAGGAGGCCAAAAAATATCTGAATAAATTGGTTAATTCAGATGAATATGATTCACAAGCCAAGTATTACTTAGGTTTTATCGCGTATGAAAGCAATGACTATGAGCAAGCTACTAAGTATTTTGACCAAGTTTCTGGCGAGGAAAAATACAGGGATAAATTATCGTATTATCAAGCAGATATGAACTTTAAGCAAGGTAATTTTGAAAAAGCGATTAGTATAGGCGCCAAAGCGATGGAGAAATCAAATGCTTTAGAAAAATCAGAATTGAATAAAATCATTGGCGAAAGCTATTTTAATTTGCAACAATACGATAAATCCATTCCGTTTTTATCAGCTTACAAAGGTAAAAGGGGAAAGTGGAACAATACCGATTTCTATCTACTAGGGTATGCTTATTATATGCAAAAAGATTTTGAAAACGCCATTTCCCAGTTCAATAAAATCATAGGAGGCAAGGATGTCGTAGCACAAAATGCTTATTATCATTTGGGAGAAAGTTACCTTAATTTAGATAAAAAACAACAAGCCTTGAATGCTTTCAAAAACGCTTCAGAAATGGGATTCAACGCTTCGATTCAAGAAGATGCCAGTTTGAATTATGCTAAATTGAGTTATGAAATTGGAAATTCCTATCAAAGTACTCCAACCGTTTTGATGGACTTTATAAAGAAATATCCAAATAACACCAGTAAATCGGAGATTGAAAAGCTGTTGATTGATTCCTATATTTCCTCCAAAAACTACAAGGAAGCCTTGGTTTTTTTGGAAAAGAATAAATCGACCGAAAACAAATTAGCCTATCAAAAAGTTGCTTTTTATCGTGGATTGGAATTGTATACCGATAGAAAATATCAAGAAGCCGCAACACTATTCGAGAAATCTATCGAAGAGCAAAGAGAACCCATTTTTACTGCCAGAGCAATATTCTGGAAAGGGGAAACCGAATATGTTTTGGACGATTTTAAAAATGCATTATTGAGTTATAAACAATTTATTGGTTTGGCTGCAGCCAAGGAAACACCTGAATATAAAAACAGCAATTACAATATTGCTTACGCTTATTTTAAGTTGAAGGAATATGAGCAAGCGGGTAATTTTTTCGAAAACCAGATTGAAAAAGTTAAGGACGACAAGGTTCGTTTGAATGATTCCTACCTGCGTTTGGCCGATTGCCGATTCGTGACTTCAAAATATACGGCGGCTTTGGAGGCCTATAATAAGGTAGTCGAACTAAAAAGTGTCGACGCTGATTATGCTTATTTTCAAAAGGCTATTTGCTATGGTTTTGTTTCTAAAAACGAAAAAAAAATTGAAGAACTCAACGCCTTTTTGAAACTGTATCCAAAATCAGAATATAGGGATGATGCCTTGTTCGAGCTAGGGAATACGTATGTGGCTGAGAACAAAAAAGACCTTGCCATTGACACATACGACCGCTTGAACACTGAATTCAAAAAAGGTTCTTACACCTCAAGAGCGATTTTGCGTCAAGGATTGATTTATTATAATTCAGATAAAGACGAACAAGCCTTGACAAAATTCAAGAAAGTGGCCGCAGATTTTCCTAAAACTCCCGAAGCTTTAGAAGCTGTTGCAACAGCTCGATTAATTTATGTGGACAACGGTAAAGTAGATGAATACGCTGCTTGGGTTCGAACTTTGGATTTTGTAGCCGTCACTGATGCTGAATTGGATAATGATACTTATGAAGGACCCGAAAAACAATATTTGCAAAACAATACCAAGCAAGCTATCGCAGGATTTAGTGGTTATGTTTCAAAATTCCCAAATGGAATTCACACCTTAAAAGCTAATTTTTATCTGGCTCAATCTTATTTTTCTGATGCACAGGAAAGCAAATCAATTCCCAATTATGAATTTGTGGTTACTCAACCTCGAAGCGAATTTACGGAACAATCTTTGTCGCGATTGGCTCAGATTTTCTTAAAAGACAACAACTGTGACAAAGCAATTC